>JAZNIP010000081.1:0-12477 GCA_045577575.1 Lachnospiraceae bacterium
TTCGTCCGAGTGCAAACGTGTCTGGAAGAAAATTGTGATGTTTCTGCCCTTATTAGATTACAAACCAAATTATTATTTACTGGCTCATTTTATCCAATAAACCGATTTTCATATCATATAGCTTTTTGGATAAATCTACATAAACATTGTGTGGATTTACAAGACGTCTTGTTTCATCCCAGAGGGTATCCAGTTCCTTTTGGCAGTAGGAGCGGATTTCCATTGTTTCCGGGGTTTCGTATACACATTTTCCGTTAAGGAAAACAGGAATCATGAGTTCCCGCAGGGTAAAGGTACCTGCTGCCAGCTTTGTTTTTTTCCATGGAGCAAGAGGGTCAAATAAAAGCAGAGGCTCGTCCTCGGAATAGGTTTCGTCGGTGAGGCAAATTAAATCTGCTTTGATTTTTCCGGTGTCCTTTTCGTATATGCGGTAAATGGTTTTGTTGCCCGGATTGGTGATTTTTTCCGTGTTTTCGGATAATTTGATTTTGGGGACAAAGCTGCCGTCTGTGTTTAATACGGCTGCCAGTTTGTATACACCGCCAAAGGAAGGGCAGTCTTTGGAGGTAATCAGATTGGTTCCTACGCCCCAGGAAGTAATGGCTGCGCCTTGTGTTTTTAAGCTGTCGATTAAGAATTCGTCCAAATCATTGGAAGCGGAAATGACGGCATCGGTGAATCCGGCAGCATCCAACATTTTTCTGGCTTTTTTGGACAGATAAGCAAGGTCGCCGCTGTCCAGACGAATGCCATAATAGGTAAGCGGGATGCCGGCTTGCTTCATTTCTTCGAATACGCGTATTGCGTTCGGGACGCCGGATTTCAGAGTGTCATAGGTATCGACTAAAAGGATGCAGGCAGAAGGATACATTTCCGCATAGGTTTTGAATGCGGTGTATTCATCCGGAAAGCTCATCACCCAACTGTGTGCATGGGTACCCATAACAGGGATGTTAAAGAGCTGGCCTGCCAGAACATTACTTGTGCCTTTGCAACCGCCGATGACGGCAGCGCGAGCTCCGTAAATGCCGGCATCCGGCCCTTGTGCGCGTCGTAAACCAAATTCCAAAATGCTGTCACCCTTTGCTGCATAGCATACACGGGATGCTTTTGTGGCAATCAGACATTGATGATTGAGAATGGTTAAAATGGCAGTTTCAACAAGCTGTGCTTCCATAATTGGAGCAATTACTTTAATCAGTGGTTCGCGCGGGAAAATAACAGTGCCCTCGGGGATGGCATAAATGTCACCCGTAAATTCAAAGGTCTCTAAATAATCCAAAAAATCATCATCAAACATATGAAGGCTTTTCAGATAATCGATATCCTGCTTGGAAAAGTGCAAATTTTTAATATAATTGATGACCTGCTCCAGACCGGCAGAGATTGCATAGCCGCTGTCAAGGGGATTGTTTCTGTAAAACACATCAAAAATAACAGTTTCGTTTTGATTTTTGTGACGGAAATAACCCTGCATCATTGTCAATTCATACAAATCCGTCATAAGGGTCAGATTTTGTCTGTCCATAGTGCGCCTCCTGTTATAGACATTTTGTGCAGTTACACAAAAAAGATTCCTTATTCCTTATAATAGAAGAAGAGACAGAAGAAATCAAGTGCGCGGCTTAAACTGTTGTGATAAACGGTTTGATAGGTAGTCCTGCCTCGTTTATCAAATTGATAACGGCGTAATCGGCCCATGCAAGGGAAACCGTGCATGGTTCATTAGGCGAAATGTCAGCCTGAAGGATGACTTGATTGTTTTCTAAATATATATTTTTTATGAATACTTCTTTTTCGTTTTGTGTTACCCGAAAGCTCTTGATTTTCTCAGAACAGATAAGCTGGGTATAATTTAATTCTGCTGTACGAGATGCTTCCTCGGGCAAAGGATTATCAAGAGGCTTACTGCTTAATTCGGTAAGAGAAAGCGTCGTGCAGTTATGAAAGGTAAGATGGATAAAGTGTGTATTGTCTGGTCCCGGTTTTATAGAGGCGCATGAAAGCTCGGGGGAATCGCATAAGATGGATTCTCCGTATACATGACCTCTGGCGAGCAGGGCAAGTCGCCTGCCGACCTCCATTTTCTGCTTCGGATGGATGTCGTAATAGGAGCCGATATCCATGACGCTGATCATTCCTGTATTTGGAAGGGTTTTGCTGACGAGTTCCTGCTTTGCTCTTGTTTGGCAGTAGCCGGTAGAGTCGCATTGCAGCCATCTGCCGAAAGGAGCCAGTTGAACAAAGAGAAAAGGAAAGTTATCGTTCCATTTTTCTCGCCAGCAGGTAATTAAAGCAGTCATAAGTTTATCGTAAATATCAGCATGGCAGGCGTCGGACTCACCCTGATACCATAATACGCCTTTGATGGAAAAAGGAATCAGGGGCTCCAGCATTTGGTGATACAGACCGCCGGGCCGATTGATAGACCAGGGACCCATCGGAATAACGGGATCATCGGCATGCTCTTTTATGTATTGTGCCTGCCAGTCGGCTTCGCGACCGTACATGAGAGGTGTGAAATCCTCACTGTGCTGCTCGGAGGTTTCGAATTTCCAGCTATTCAGACTGATGCGCTTGAGCTCTTCGGGGGTGTAGGCATCAAGGGAAGTGTGATATTCTTTTAAATAAATATCCAGTGGCGGACTGTTTAAACAGGCTTCGTCCAACCAGGCAGATGCCGTTGTACCTCCCCAGTTACATCCGATAATGCCGATGGGGACATTGATATGTGGCTGAATGTGGCGCGCAAAGGAATATCCGGGAGCTGAAAAGGTTTCAAAACCGGGGTCTCCTTCGGTAATCCAGGTTCCCCATCCGCTCGTGTTTTTTTCTTGCCCCTCAAAAGCAAGCTGGGGGACATTGTACATATGTATTTTCGGATTTTTTGTATATGCTTTTACAGTTTCCCAATTTTCGTCATATCGCAGAAAGAATTCCATATTGGATTGCCCGCATGCAAGCCAAATATCGCCGATGGAAATATTATCTAAAAAAATGCTTTTCGCAATCGTCGCGGAATTGCTGTTTGGCTGTTCGGATGAGGTGCTGCAGGAAAGCGTAAGGGTATATTGCTCTCCGGCTTCCTGAGCAGGGAGAGTGCATTGCCATGTGCTGTCTTGTCCGGTCTGACATTTGGCTGTATGTGATTCCTTGCCTTTGGAAAGAGTAGCAGTAATAAGAGTTCCTATGGGAGCGGTTCCCCATACGATAATTGGTTTTTGTCTTTGCAAAATCATTCCGGATTGAAAAATAGAATTTACTTGGAAGTTTTTCATTGCTGTAACCCACCTTTCTGAAATCAGTATATATCAGAAAGTTTAGAAAAAACAGAAGAAAGAAAAAGAAAGGCAATTATTGAATGGGAAAGCAATTTTTTGATGTTGAAACCATTTGAGACAGGCGATAAAATGAGTACAATTATTTTGTAAATGGGGGAAATAGTATGAAAATTACGAAAAATCCAATATTCAGTGGATTCTATCCAGATCCTTCGGTATGCGGTGTGGAAAAACGAGATAAAGAAGGGAAGATAACGGGTGCAGATTATTATCTTGTAAATTCGTCATTTGCCTATGTGCCGGGAGTGCCTATATTTCATAGCGAGAATTTACAGGATTGGGTACAGCTCGGGCATGTGCTTGACAGAGAGGAGCAGCTTGCTCTGAAAGGGGCGGGAATATCTGAAGGGATTTATGCTCCGACAATTCGATATCATGATGGTACATACTATATGATAACTACAAATGTATCGGATAAGGGTAATTTTTATGTAACGGCAAATGCGCCGTGCGGACCGTGGTCGGAACCAATTTGGCTGGAAGATGCGGAGGGAATAGACCCGAGCTTATTTTTTGAAGATAATACCTGTTATTATGTGGGGCAAAGAACCAAAAAGGATGCTAAATATTTTGGGGATTGTGAAATATGGTTACAGGAGCTTGATTTAAAACAGGGTAAGCTGGTAGGAGAAGTGTCGGTTTTGTGGGATGGTTCCATGAAGCATGCAGTCTGGCCGGAGGGCCCTCATTTATATAAGAGGGGAGATTATTATTATCTGGTGATTGCAGAAGGGGGAACTGCATATTCACACAGTATTTGTGTGGCAAGAAGTAAAGAAATAAGAGGTCCGTATGAGGGGTGTCCGAATAATCCGATATTTACTCATAGACACCTGGGGCGTGACGCAGAGATTCAGAATGTGGGACATGCGGATTTTGTGGAGACACCGGAAGGGGAGTGGTATGCTGTTATGCTTGCAACCAGACCGATAGAGGGATATGCGCCTCTTGGAAGAGAAACTTTTCTGGCGAAGGTAGCGTGGGAGGAAGAATGGCCCCTTATCAATCCGGGTGTTGGTATGCTGTCAGAAGTACCGGAAACGGAAAAGAGGGAGAGTGTGATAAGCTGGGCGGATCCGTTTGATATGCGCTGTCTTTTTTATGGATACCCGCAAAAAGAAATGTATAGGATAGAAAACGGAAATGTACTTGCTTTGCAAACGAGTGGTACAGATTTTGGAAAAATGCAGTCACCAAACTATGTTGGAGTACGAGTGACTAAGAAATGCTTTTCGCTGAAAACAAGCATGCATTATTGCCCTGAGGAAGAGGAAGAAGCAGGGCTTGTGTATCTGTACGATGAGAAAAATTATGTGAAGCTCATTGTGAGATTGGGAAAGGACGGAAAAGCTGAGTTGCAGGTAAAGAAGGCGGAAAACGGTGTAGAGCAGATTGTGGCTGCGATTTCCGGAGTGGCGGAGACGTGTACACCGGAGCTTTCGCTGTCGGGACTTGTGCTGAGCTGCAAGGCGGATGGAAAGGTGATGGCGGAAGTTGATGTGCGTAAACTAACCTCGGAAGCTACAGGCGGCTTTGTGGGGTGCACGATGGGCGTCTATGCCGGAGGAAATAAAAAAGCAGGCAATTATGCCCGCTTTTCTGAACTGATAATCAATGGTTAAAATATTATTGGTGCATATGGTACATGTTTCTGAATTCCGTAGGGGTACAATTCTTCGTGAGCTTGAACATGCGGATAAAAGACGAAAGACTGGTAAACCCGGAATTCAGAGCAACATCCGTGACACTGTTTTCGGGATTGGCAAGCAGTTTTTCGGCGGTAGCGATTCGCTTTTGGTTTAGGTATTTGTAAAAGGATATGTTGGTAAACTGCTTAAACAGGCGGGTGAAATGAAACTTGCTGAAGCCTGCCAAATCCGCAACAAAATCCAGAGTGAGATTTTCGGTGCAGTGTGCGCTGATGTAATCACAGATATACATGAATTTTTCAGTGTATTCCTGTTGCTTATTGTTCGTGACATCAAAATGCTTTTGATTCAGAGTGTGATTGCGCCCGATTAGTACGAGCATGGATAAAAAGTCGCTATATATGGATGCTTCTGCCAAAGCGGTATTGCTGGAATATTCGCTTCGGATGTGTAGCAGCAGTTCCTGAAGCTGCCTGTGTATTTGGGGATAATCCTCCGGAGTTATGATGATAAAGGGAGAAATCAGGGAAAAAACAATATCAATTTCTTTGATTTCTCTCAAAACAGAGGTGTCCGGTTGGAAAATGATTCGTTCTCCTGAGGGTGGTGCATATAGGGTGTGGATGCAGCAGGGAGAGAAAAAAACAATGTCTCCTTCTCTTAATACATAGGTTTGATCGAAGCATTCAACTGTATAAATATTTTCGATAGGCATAATGATTTCAGGCTGTATATGCCAGTGGGGCGGATAGTTTTCGCATTCGTTGTTTGTATAAAGCTTTAATGTAGTATTTTCTCTGTAGTTTACGGTTTCGTAAATTCCTTTTAAGTTCTCAATCATATCTGATTACTCCTGCTTATTTTTGATTGTTATAAAAAATTCGCTGCATTTTATTGCGTTTGTTTTTTGCAAAAAATTGAGAGTGAAATATTGCTATTTTGAGATTGGCAAAAATTACAATGAATCTAATTAAATATTACAATATAGAGGTGAAAAGTAAATAAAAAAATGAATCAAAAATGAAAAAATATAAAATATTAACAAAAAGCAAGGCGCATATTTATAAAAAAGCAACAAAATACCTGTTTTGATAAAAAAACAATAGCAATAATTGATAATTACAAGGCAACTATTCGAAAGAAATATAGATATGTGTGTGCTATTTTATAGTTAGCCAATAAAACAAAAGGCATTTTAAAACATATCTTGAAACATAGTTAAAGGGAGGAAAAATTTAATGAAAAAGAAATTATTGGCAGCCTTATTAACGGTTAGTATGGTTGCAACGATGCTTACGGGTTGCGCAGTATCAACAGATACCGGTGAAGAAGCAGCGGCACCGGCAGCAGAAAGCTCTGAGACAGCTTCCGCAGAGGCAACACCGGGAGCGGCAGCAACAGGTGATGAAATTGAAATTACATGGATGTTCTGGGATGACTTAGATGCAACAGAGGATTTGATTTCCAGAGGCTATAATGAGGTTATCAATCGATTCAATCAAGACTATGCAGGAACCTATCATGTAAATGTCATTACAACAAATTTGGAAGAATATGATACAAAATTAAATGCGTTGATTGCAGCAAACGATACACCGGATGTATTTATCTGTAACCCGGGACCGAACCTGACACAGTATGTGGAGGCTGGTGTTGCGGCTGACCTGACAGACATTCTGACAAATCAGGAAGCAGATTGGTATAACTCCTTCAGCGGCGGGATCTTTGAAAAGATTACATATGACGGAAAGATTATGGCTGTTCCGACAAACTTTGCAGCAGCATGCGTATTTTACAATACAGAAATTTTCGAAGAGGCAGGAGCAGAGGTTCCGACAACCTATGATGAGCTGCTTGACGCATGTGAGAAGATTCAGGCAGCAGGTTATACTCCGATTTCCTGCTCTGCAGGTACACCGTGGTGCCTTTCCATGGTAGCAGGTTATCTGTGTGACCGCGTAGCGGGTCCTGACAACCTGACTAAGATTGCAAACAATGAGATGGCTTGGACAGATGCAAAGCATATTGAAGCAGGAAATAAATTAAAAGAATTATCTCAGTATTTCCAGAAATCCGCAGCAGGTGATTCCAATGATCAGGCAACCGCAGGTCTTTACAACGGCGAAGCTGCAATGCTGATTCAGGGTTCCTGGGCAATCGCACAGATTAACGGAAATAATCCTGTTTTTGAAGAAAAATGCGGTGTGTTCCAGTTCCCGGCAGTAGATGGCGGAGCAGATCCGAACAGAATGATTGTTAAAACAGATAACCTTGTTATGAGTTCTACAACAGAGCATCCGGAAGCGGTTATCGCTTTAATGAAATACTTCACAGACGAGACAGCACAGAAATATACAGCAGAAGTGGGCGGAAAGATTCCGGTAGTAGATGGAGTTGCAGTTGACTACAGCAAAGCACCGAAGCAGTTGTCCTATGTTCAGGATATTCTGAAGAATATGACTGGTACATTTGGATTCTACAACGAGTCTCTGGACAGTGTAGAAGCTGGTGATGTATTCGACAATGCAATGGTAGATATTTTCCTTGGTAACTGTACATCCGAAGAAGCATTCCAGAAGGTACAGGATTTCTATGAGAAAGAAGTTTGGAATTAAGTAACAGGCTAAGTTGTGTTAGAAAAAATATACGGGACTTATCGGACGTGTAGGTCCCGTATTTTTTCTAAAATCCCAGCAGGAGGTTCTTATGGATAAAATTTTAAGAGATAAAAAGGCAATCGTGATTTTTATTGCGCCTGCACTTATCGTATTTACTTTTATTTTGTTTGTTCCGATTTTACAGGTTGTATATTATTCACTTTGTGATTACGATGCATTGACAAAACCGGAATTTGTTGGATTAAAAAATTATATTAAGCTGTTTACAGATGATGAAACCATGAGAATTGCATTGAAAAACTCGCTCTTCTTTATGTTTTTTTCTGCAGTATCCCAGCAGGTTATGGGTATTATTATCGCGGTTCTTTTAACCAATATTAAACGTGGACGTAATTTCTTTAAAAATGTTTATTATCTTCCGTGCGTACTTTCATCCGCAGCACTTGGACTTTTATGGGCATTTATGTTTAATCCGAAAATGGGTATTAATCAGATGCTTGCTTACTTTGGAATTGAAGGCCCGATGTGGCTTTATGATACATCCGGATATATTGTTTTGCCGATGTGGGTGATTGCTTTTGTGGCACTCTGGCAGTATCTGGGACAGACGATGATGCTTTATATTGCACAGATTAGCGGTATTTCCAAAGAGCTTTATGAGGCTTCTTATATTGACGGAGCGGATAAGGTAAAATCCTTTTTCCATATCACATTGCCGCTGATTAGACCGATGATGGTAACATCTTTATCATTGAATTGTATCGGCTCGTTGAAATTTTTTGACTTAATTTACAATATGACTCAGGGAGGTCCGAATCACTCGACGGACGTATTCGCAACACACTTGTATTTTCAGGGCTTCCAGTATTTTAAATACGGATATGCAAGTGCGATTTCCGTAGTGCTTTTGATACTGTGTCTGATTGTATCTTTTATTATTAATAAATGTATTAAAGTGGAAACGTACGAGAGCTAGGAGGAATGAAAGTGGAAAAGACAATTCAAAAAAATAAAAAGCCAATCAGTCCGATAGCGATTGTAATTTACATATTTTTGTCATTGCTGGTTGTGGTATATATAGCACCGCTTTTGTGGATGGTAAATGTTTCTTTGAAAACAAATGCGGAGGTTTTTGCAGATCCGTTTGCATTACCGGAGGTATTACAGCTTGGTAACTATATTTTCTCATGGACTAAGGGAAGCTTGGGAAGAGCCATGATGAATTCTGTAATTGTATGTGGAAGCTCGTTGCTTCTTAGCTTAGGGCTTGGACTTATGGCATCCTTTGCTATTGCAAGGATGAAATGGAAGCTATCTTCTGCGACTATGACATATTTTATGGTTGGTATGATGGTTCCGGTGCATTGTGTATTGATTCCGTTGTTTGTACGTTTTTCTAAGCTGCATCTGACCAATTCACTGACCGGTTTGATTCTGCCGTATACGGCATTTTCTCTGCCAATGACTATTTTCCTGATGGTGGGATTTTTCAAGGGGATGCCGAAGGAATTGTTTGAAGCAGCATGTATCGATGGCTGCAATATTTATCAGTGCTTTACAAAGGTTGCAGTGCCTTTATCCAAAACAGGAGTAAGTGTAGTCGCACTTATGACTTTTATTGCAAACTGGAATGAATTGCTTCTGGCGATGGTATTTATATCGGATACGGAGAAAAAGACACTTCCGGTAACGCTGACTTATTTCGTAGGACCATATGCGACCAATTATGTACAGATGTTTGCGGCAATTGTAATTGCCATAGCACCGACGATTTTTGTTTACTGCCTGTTTAGTAATCAGATAGTAGACGGTCTGACGGCCGGTGCAGTAAAAGGATAACATTTTGGAGAGACAGGATTATGAAACGACAGCAAGCGAGAGAACGGGCAATAGAATTAGTACAGAAAATGACAGTTGAGGAACGGGCAGGGCAATTGAGCTATAATGCACCTGCGATTCCGAGGCTTGGTATTCCGGCATATAATTGGTGGAATGAGGGGCTGCACGGTGTGGCGAGAGCCGGTACTGCGACAATGTTTCCTCAGGCAATTGGTATGGCAGCAGCCTTTGATGAAGAGCTGGTTGGGAAAATGGCAGAGTGTGTGGCCACTGAGGGAAGAGCAAAATACAATGCATATTCCAAACAGGAGGACCGGGATATATATAAGGGGCTGACGTTTTGGTCACCCAATGTAAATATTTTTCGTGACCCAAGATGGGGACGTGGGCACGAAACCTATGGGGAGGATCCATTTTTAACTTCGCGTCTGGGAGTTGCATTTGTAAAAGGGTTGCAGGGAAATGGAGAGGTTATGAAGGCGGCGGCATGCGCCAAGCATTTTGCGGTACATTCCGGACCGGAGGCGTTGCGGCATGAGTTTGATGCAAAGGCTACGGCAAAGGATATGGAGGAAACCTATCTGCCTGCATTTGAAGCATTGGTAAAAGAGGCAGATGTGGAAGCGGTCATGGGAGCTTACAATCGTACAAACGGCGAGCCCTGCTGCGGCAGCAAGACGTTGATACAGGATGTTTTGAGGGATAAGTGGCAGTTTAAAGGTCACTATGTATCGGATTGTTGGGCGATTCGTGATTTTCATGAAAATCATATGGTGACTTCTTCAGCCAAGGAGTCGGCGGCAATGGCATTGAATGCCGGCTGTGATTTGAACTGTGGTAACACCTATTTGCATGTGCTGAATGCTTACGAGCAGGGGTTGATTTCGGAAGAAACCATTACCGAATCGGCAGTGCGTCTCTTTACAACGAGATTTCTACTGGGGCTGTTTGATGGCAGTGAGTATGATGAAATACCATATGAAACGGTAGAGTGTCCGGAGCATATTGCACTTGCAGAGAGGGCAACACAGGAAAGTATCGTGCTTTTAAAAAATGACGGGATTTTGCCCCTTGATAAAAAGCAGATAAAAACAATCGGTGTGGTAGGACCGAATGCGGACAGTAGGGTGGCTTTGACCGGAAATTATCATGGCACATCCTCGGAATATATTACCGTACTGGATGGAATTCGCCGATATGTAGGAGAAGAGGTACGGATTCTGTATTCAGAGGGAAGTGCGCTGTGGAAGGATAAGGTAGAGCATCTGGCTTATGATAATGACCGGATTTCGGAAGCTAAAATTGTAGCTGAGCATAGTGATGTGGTAGTGCTTTGTGTGGGACTGGATGAAACTCTGGAAGGGGAACAGGGTGACACCGGCAACAGTGCGGCCAGTGGTGATAAGGAGGATTTGCTTTTGCCCAAACCGCAGAGAGAGCTTTTGCGTGCAATGACAGAGACGGGAAAGCCGGTGATTTTGCTTTTGATGACGGGAAGTGCTATGGACATGAGCTATGCATCAGAGCATTTTAATGCGGTTATGCAGCTTTGGTATCCCGGTGCGAGAGGCGGAAAAACGGTTGCAGAAATGCTTTTTGGGGAAATTTCACCGTCCGGTAAGCTTCCGGTAACTTTTTATAATGGACTAGGTGGAATGTCTGCATTTGAGGACTATTCCATGAAAGGCAGAACCTATCGCTATATGACGGAAAAGGCGCAATATCCATTTGGCTACGGCCTGACCTATGGTGATGTGGCAGTGACGGATGCGGTCATTGGCAATAACTGCGATGAAACAGGTACAATCGTCAAAGTGACTGCACATAACTATGGAAAGGTAGACACAGAAGACGTACTTCAGTTGTATATCCGTAATGAGGATTCGGAGTATGAGGTGAAAAATACATCTTTGTGTGCATTTAAGCGTGTGCATGTAAAAGCCGGAGAAAGTGTTACCGTAGAAATGACAATTCCGAAACGGTCGTTTACTGTGGTAAATGATGACGGTGAGCGAATCAAGGACGGAACACACTATTCTGTCTATGCGGCTACGTTCCAGCCGGATGAGCGGAGTGAGGAGTTGTATGGACGAAAAGCGGTAAAGATTGAGATTGAGAGATAAGAAGTGTTTAGGACGGGAAGCTGCGAAGGTAGCTTCTCGTTTTTGGCGTGATTATGAAGTTGTGTTGATAAGATCATTCGTGCATTTTCTGAGTAAATTCATCAATGCTGGAAACCTTTGCGGCTAATTTGAACCATTTTTTTAAAATATCCATATCTGTTTGTGCAAGAATTTCATTGCGAAGATTTTCAGAGAGATTTCCGAATTCTTCTAATATTTCAAAAATAGAGTCGATTCTGCCTTTGGCAATTCCCATATCATAAATTGTCATCTGTGTATCCTCCCATTCTTCGGATTCTTTGACTTCTGCTACGATTTTATCCAGTTCCAAAATTCTTTTATCCTTTATGAGAATTTCCGGATTTTCAATGTCTGTGTCTTTCATATATTGTAACAGACTAACAAGTTCTTTGGAACCATTTTTGCTCGTCATATTCAGAAAAATCTTGGTTGTGCCGTCTTCTAAAATGGGTGTGTCCAAAAGTCCCTGATAATATCTGGAACGCTTTGGAATGGAATCCTTTTCACTGTGGTTTTCCATTTCCATATTAAACTGTCGTTCATCCTCTGATAATGCCCATGCATCCAGACGAATCGCCCGTTTGCCGGACTTGTTCAATACTACCTGCTCTACCTTGACTTCCCGTATTTGAACATCTGGTTCGTCCAAAATGATGCTGAGTGTATTGCGATAGGCTGTTTTATTTTTCATAACAGATAAAAAGAACACAAAATCGCTGAGGTTAATGGTTTCTGATGTGATAACAGATGTGTTATGCATAGATTGTCCTTTCTGCTATAACGGCGATAAACATAAATGAATTGGTAATGTGGCAGAAATGCCGGATGTGCATGATGCACGAAACAAAAGAATTTTTTTGACAAGTAATTACTTAATCTTATTTGT
>JAZNIP010000082.1:0-8310 GCA_045577575.1 Lachnospiraceae bacterium
AGACACGTCCGATGATTTCGTTCCAAAGAGGTACTTCGATGCCGTGGGGTTCGTTCATCAGCTCATAGATCAGGTACTTGGTTGCATCCTTATAGCGGGAAGCAATCTGTGTCCACAAAGGTGTCAGCAGATTTTCCACTTCTGTAGAAGTCTGGGAACCTATGTGGGTGGCGTTATGAAAATCAAAAATCACATAAAGCTCTAATTCCTCTGCCCAAGCTGCCACCTTATCCAGGATAGCGAAAATCTTTTCGGGTATGGTATAGTCTGCGATGCCTTCACAGATTTCTTCGAAGTGAATGGGAAGGCGGATACAATCACATCCCAGCTTCTTGGCATTCATAAAATCCTGTTTGGTATAGTAGTCCGGGTCAATCAAATCTGCTCTTCTGTACTCCAGCCAGTTGGTAAAGTTGATACCCTTGGCAAAGGGTGCCGCGATGGCTTTCTTCTGTGTCATAAAAATACCTCCAATTGTCCGCATAATAGTTCTTAATTCTATATTATTTATTGTACGATAACAGCTATATTTCGTCAAACAAAATTGATAACGTTTTCCAGTAAATTGTCGATAAAAAAGCGTTGACATTTACTCTTAAATCATTTATAAATGTGTGTGGAATGAATCTGAAGCAGAGTCTTTCCGAGCAATTTTTACGGACCACTCCGGTAGGAGTCGAGGCCATACGGACAGCCGGGTCCACTGCCGATTGGCGGCTTGCCGCCTTATTGATTGAGTTAAAAGCTCAAATTTTATAAGTTGGTTACTTTATAACCGAAATGCGTTTTTTGACGCAGACTTGTGAAACGGTCAATAAGAGTAGTAAAAGTATTGTTGCTATATAGACTCTGTGAATCCTGCATATCCGCTCCGAAAGCAATCTTCGGGTAATTGTGCCCGGTGGATTATATTTGTATATTTATTTTGTACATTACGGAAAATAGTATTTTATGTGGATAGTGAACGCAAGTTGTGTAAAACAGCTTGCGTTTTTTGTATGCAGAAAGTACCGCTCACTTGCAGAAAAATATGTGAGGTGACAAATTATGGGAAAAGGAACAATGAATCAGGACAGAGCACCGATTTATGAAGCATTACAGAGATTTCGTCAGATGCGTGTAGTTCCATTTGATGTGCCGGGGCATAAGCACGGAAGGGGTAATCCGGAGCTTAAGGCATTTCTTGGGGAGCAGTGTGTCAGCATTGATGTGAACAGTATGAAGCCGTTAGATAATCTGTGTCATCCGGTTTCTGTAATTCATGAGGCAGAAATGCTGGCAGCAGATGCCTTTGGAGCAGCACATGCCTTTCTCATGGTAGGAGGCACGACAAGCTCTGTACAGAGTATGGTGCTCTCTACCTGTAAGCGTGGAGATAAAATTATTCTGCCGCGTAACGTACACCGCAGTGTCATCAACGCGCTGGTGCTTTGCGGTGCAGTTCCGGTTTATGTAAACCCAGAGGTGGATCACAGACTTGGAATTTCTCTCGGTATGCAAAGAGAGCAGGTAGCAAAGGCGATAGCGGAGCATCCGGATGCAGTGGCGGTACTGGTAAACAATCCGACGTATTATGGCATTTGCAGTGATATCAGGGCTATTGTAAAAATGGCACATGATGCCGGAATGTACTGCCTTGCGGATGAGGCTCACGGTACACATTTTTATTTTGGAGATAATATGCCGGTTTCTGCTATGGCGGCAGGAGCGGATATGGCAGCGGTATCCATGCACAAAAGTGGCGGAAGTCTCACGCAGTCCAGTCTGCTTTTGGTGGGACCGAAGGTTAATGTAGGACATGTAAGACAGATTATTAATTTAACTCAGACGACCTCAGGCAGCTATCTGCTGATGTCCAGTCTGGACATCAGCCGGAGAAATTTGGTGATGCGCGGAAAAGAGGTATTTGCAAAGGTAATTGAGATGGCAGATTATGCCCGTGAGGAAATCAATGTGGTGGGTGGTTATTATGCTTTTGGCAAGGAGCTGATAAACGGCAATTCCATCTTTGATTTTGACCCTACCAAGCTCAGTGTTCATACGAGAGATATCGGACTTGCTGGAATAGAGGTATATGATATTTTACGGGATGAGTACGATATTCAGATTGAATTTGGAGACATCGGAAATATCCTTGCTTATCTGTCTATCGGTGATCGTTCACAGGAGCTGGAGCGGCTGGTGAGTGCATTGGCAGAGATACGTCGCAGATATCAGACAGACGGCAGTGGACTGCTCAGTCAGGAATACATAGATCCGGAGGTAGTGGCAAGCCCGCAGGAAGCGTTTTATGCGAAGAAAAAAAGCCTTCCGCTCAGGGAAAGTGTGGGCTGTGTGTGCAGTGAGTTTGTTATGTGCTACCCACCCGGTATTCCGATTCTGGCACCGGGGGAGCGGATTACTTCGGAAATACTGGATTATATTGAATATGCAAAAATAAAGGGCTGCTCCATGACAGGACCGGAGGACCCGGAAATTTTGCACATTAATGTATTGGAATAGAAGATGATTTATGGGGTGAGGAGGTTTAAAAAGTGGAATTATGGTTTAGTGAATATCATGCGCCTGATGTAAAACACAGCATTCGTGTAAATCGTCATTTATATTCAGAAAAAAGCGAATATCAGCAGATTGATATTTTTGATACACCGGAATTTGGGCGTGTGCTGGCTCTGGATGGGAATGTGATGCTGACAGAGCGGGATGAATTTATTTATGATGAAATGATAACTCATGTGCCTATGTCGGTACATCCCGGGATAAAGGATGTGCTTGTGATCGGTGCCGGAGACGGTGGAGTGGTAAAGGAGCTTACCAGATATGAAGTCATAAGGCGGATTGATTTGGTGGAAATGGATCCGCAGGTTGTGGCTGCCTGCCGTATTTATCTGCCGGAAAATGCCTGTCGATTGGATGATGAGCGTGTGCATATTTTTTATGACAATGCACTGCGATATATCAGGCGGTGCAAGGACGAATACGACTTGATTATTGTGGATTCCAATGATCCGTTTGGTCCATCCGAAGGCTATTTTACCCGTGAGTTTTACGGTATTTGTTACAATGCACTTCGCGAGGATGGGATTATGGTTAATCAGCAGGGAAGTCCCTTTTACAAGCATGATGCGGAGGAAATGCAAAGAAGTCATAAGCGGATTGTGAATACTTTTCCAATCAGCCGTGTTTATCAGGCACATATCCCGACCTACGCGGCAGGCTATTGGCTGTTTGGGTTTGCCAGCAAAAAATACCATCCGGTGGATGATTTTGACGGTGAAAAATGGAAAGCACTGGGATTGGAGACAAAATATTATACCACCAGACTGCACAAAGGTGCATTTTACCTGCCTGCTTATCTTGAGAAAATGTTGGAGGAGGTTGAATAAGAAAAATGCTGGAACGAAATATAGAAACCTTTATTGGATGTGACAGTTCTTATGAAGAGGCAGAGATTGTTCTGTTTGGTGCTCCCTTTGATTCTACTACAAGCTTTCGACCGGGAGCGAGGTTTGGCTCGGCGGCTATGCGGCATGAAAGCTTTGGCTTGGAAACATATAGCCCTTATCAGGATAAGGATTTGACAGATTACCGGATTTTTGACAGTGGTGATTTGGAGCTTTGTTTTGGCAGTGCCGAAGCGGCACTTGCAGATATCAGCCATAGGACGGCACAGATTCTGGATGACGGTAAGCTGCCGCTTCTTATCGGAGGAGAGCATTTGGTGACACTTGGAGCGGTGCGTGAGGTATGGAAACGATATCCGGAGCTGCATATCATACACTTCGATGCTCATGCAGATTTGCGAGACGAGTATTTGGGAGCAAAATTAAGTCATGCGGCCGTGATGAGACGGTGTTATGAGCTGCTTGGCGACGGACGGATTCATCAGTTTTGTATCCGGAGCGGAGAAAGAGAGGAATTTCGATTTGCCAAAGAGCATGCAGATTTGCATCCTTTTGGCTTTGAAGGACTTTTAGAGCTTGTGGAAAAGCTGAAGAAGGAACAGACACCGGTTTATTTTACGATAGATTTGGATTGCCTTGACCCATCGGTATTTCCGGGAACAGGCACTCCGGAAGCAGGAGGCGTGACCTTTATGCAGCTTCTTGAGGCGATCAAAACCGTGTGCCATACGCGGGTGGTAGGAGCGGATGTAAACGAACTCGCTCCCATGCTGGACGGCAGTGGTGTGTCTACTGCGACTGCCTGCAAGGTGCTCAGGGAGCTGTTATTGGCATTGAGTTCATGATGATAGAAAAAGTTTGCGATAGGAGAGAAAGGAAATGAGTCGAGTTTTAGTAATCGGTTGCGGCGGGGTAGCTTCCGTTGCCATCAGAAAATGCTGTCAGGTGAGCGAGGTATTTACCGAGCTTTGCATTGCGAGCAGAACAAAGGAAAAATGCGATGCCCTTGCTGCATCTCTGGAAGGAAAAACAGAAACAAAAATTACAACAGCGCAGGTGGATGCGGATGATGTACAGCAGGTGATTGATTTGATTAAAAGCTATGAACCGGATTTGGTAATGAACATTGCCCTGCCGTATCAGGATTTGACAATTATGGATGCCTGTCTTGCCTGTGGAGTAAATTATATGGATACGGCAAACTATGAGCCGGAGGATACGGATGATCCGGCATGGCGCGCAATTTATGAAAAACGTTGCAAGGAACAGGGCTTTTCTGCGTATTTTGACTACAGCTGGCAGTGGGCATATCGGGAGAAATTTGAAAAGGCAGGTCTGACGGCATTGCTTGGCTGTGGTTTTGATCCGGGTGTGACACAGGCATACTGTGCTTATGCGAAAAAGCATGAGTTTGATACCATAGATACCATTGATATTCTGGACTGCAATGGCGGTGACCACGGTTATCCGTTTGCTACGAATTTCAATCCGGAGGTTAACCTGAGAGAGGTTTCCGCACCGGGCAGCTATTGGGAAGACGGACACTGGGTAGAGATTCCGGCGATGAGTATTAAGAGAGAATATGATTTTGATTGTGTGGGTGAAAAGGATATGTACCTGCTTCATCATGAGGAAATCGAATCCTTGGCACTTAATATTCCGGAGGTAAAACGCATCCGCTTCTTTATGACCTTTGGACAGAGCTATCTAACCCATATGAAGTGTCTGGAAAACGTAGGAATGCTTTCCACGACTCCGATAACTTTTGAGGGACAGGAAATTGTACCGATTAAATTTTTGAAGGCTCTTTTGCCCGACCCGGCAAGCCTTGGACCTCGTACACATGGGAAAACAAATATCGGCTGTATTTTTACCGGAAAAAAGGACGGTCAGGAGAAGACCTACTACATCTACAATGTTTGCGACCATCAGGAATGCTATAAAGAGGTGGAAAGTCAGGCAACCAGCTATACTACCGGTGGGCCGGCAATGTGTGGTGCTCTCATGCTCCTGACGCGAAAATGGAAGAAGGCAGGGGTTTATACGGTGGAAGAATTTGATCCGGATCCGTTTTTGGATGCACTGGATAAATATGGACTTCCGCGTAGGGAAAATCACAACCCTGCATTGGTGGAATGATGGAGAGGAAGAAAGAGGTACGTCCGCCCTTTGCGGGCTTGGACGGAATGGAACCGAAAGAGCTTTTCAGTAATCTGCCTACACCCGCATATATAATAGAGGAAAAACAGCTTCGCAAAAACGGAGAAATCCTTGCCACTTTAAGCCAAAAAACAGGCTGTAAAATTTTATTGGCACAAAAGGCATTTTCCAATTATGATTGTTATCCGCTTCTGTCAGAATATCTGGCAGGAACGGAAGCAAGCGGCTTGTATGAAGCAAGGCTTGGTGCGGAGGAAATGCCCGGAAAAGAAGTACATGTATTCTGCGGTGCTTATCGGGAGGATGAATTCGAGGAGCTGCTTGCGTATGCGGATCATATTGTGTTTAATTCACCGAAGCAGTTGAAAAAATTCGGGAAAAAAGCAAAGCAGTGTGGAAAAAGTGTAGGACTGCGGATTAATCCTCAGTGTTCCACGCAGGAGGGACATGCCATTTATGACCCGTGCGCGCCGGGCAGCCGTCTCGGTACGACAAGAGCACAGTGGGATGTGCAGATGAGCGATGAACTGACAGAGCTTTTGGACGGACTTCATTTTCATACGCTTTGCGAACAGGATGCTGACGATTTGGAAACAACCTTACAGGCAGTAGAAGAAAAATTCGGGGATATTTTACCGAAAATGAAATGGCTCAATATGGGTGGCGGTCATCATATTACAAAACCGGGCTACGACGTGGCAAGATTGGAAAAGTGTATTCTATATGCAAAAGAGAAATGGAGACTGGACATTTATCTGGAACCGGGAGAAGCAGTGGCATTAAATGCAGGCTATCTAATCAGCCGGGTTCTTGATATTGTGCAAAATAACGATGTGAACATCGCTATTTTGGATGCAAGTGCTGCCTGCCATATGCCGGATGTGATTGAGATGCCTTATACGCCACCGCTTTATGGGGCGAAGGAAGCAAAGCGTGACAGACAGGCTTGTGTTTACCGCCTGGCAGGTCCCACATGTTTGGCAGGCGATGTGATAGGTGACTATTGCTTTGGCGCGGAGCTTAAAGAGGGTGATGTGCTTGTTTTCGGTGACATGGCAATTTATACCACTTGTAAAAACAATACCTTTAACGGTATGCCGCTACCGAATATCTGGAAGCGGACGCAAAAGGGCGAGTTTGTAAGGCTTACGGATTTTGGATATGAGGAGTTTAAAAGACGACTATAAATATCTGTAAACTCTTTTCAATACGTTACAAATGTTATATAATAGCAGAGTAGTGCGTTAACATGATGAAGCAAAAGTGAAGTAAACAAACAAATGTTAAAGCAACAAAAAAATATACCTTTGGAGGAAAAAGAAATGAAACATCTTGCAGTCGTTGGAAGTAGTGGAGGAAACCTGTATACGCAGGGCGGAAATGATCCGAAAAAAATGATGGATGAGATTTTCACACAGGCAGAGTCTGCCGGTATTGAAATCTCATATATTCAATTTATTGGTACGAATACCACGATGGACAACATCTCACAGGATGCAAAGGCAGCTCTTTGGACACTGGAAGATGGCAGGGTAGTGTGCGGAGCAGAGGATACTCTGGCAAATGTAAATCAAAAGGCAGCAGAAAATGATAAGGAGCTGGCGCAGAAAATTCGTGACGGTGTTATTGACGGCATCATGCTGCTGAGCTGTGATCCAAACGGTGCCAATAAAGAAGCGCTGACGGCAGCAGCAGAAATGCAGATTCCGGTTGCCGGTACGGGCGGAACCTCTATGGCAGCAGTACAGTCGATGGGCTGCCGTGTGATTGCAGCATCCGGTACAACAGGAACGACAAACAGAACAAGAGCGATTTCTGCAATGTCTGTTTTTGCAAAGGAATGGAAATTAAAATACAGTCCGGTCATCGGTTCCTCTCAGGGTGCAGGTATGCAGGACGGAAATATATGGAAACGCATTAACATCCGGGGAATTATGATGGCATCCATGCCGGCATTTATTGCGATGGCACTTTGCCTTGCCATGAGTAAGATTCCGGGATTTGCAGGGCTTTCTGATGTGTTTAATACACTGGTAGGCTATCTGCCGATTGTGTTGGCGGCGATTGCGGCAAAACAGGTATCCGGTCTGGATGAGGTCGGTATCGTAGCAGGAATCGTCAGCGGTGCACTTGCGATGGATGGCGGTATCATCGGAGGTCTGATTGTCGGTATTCTGGCAGGTGTAATGGCTTATTATATTATTAAATTCTGCTTTAGTCATAAAGTGCCCGGTACAACAGCCAATATTGCAGCTGGTGGTCTGTCCGGTCTGATAGCAGGGCTGATTGGTATGTATGCTATTGCACCGGTTGCGGCATGGGCAGGCAATATGGTAAAAATGGCAATCGACTGGGGATTAAACTACAATGCAGTTCTGGCTGGCGGTATTGCGGGCTTTGCTATTTGGTTTGCAATTATGGGTGGAGTTTATCATGCAGCAATTCTTCCGATTGTATTATTGGAGATGGAAAGCGCAGGCTTTAGCTTCTTGGGATGTATCGATTTGTGCTGTCTTGTTATGGTTTGTGCCGGAATTCAGCTTGCAAACATCGTAGTGCCGAAAAAGAGCAGCGACAGAGTAGCGTGCATTCCGAATATCATTGTAAACTTAGGCTTCGGAACCTTTGTTGAGGCGGCATATCCGTTTATGTTTTCCAGTAAAAAGGTATTTGCATCCACAATCGCGGCAGCAACCTTATCGGGTCTGCTGGTAGGCTTCTTTGATGTAAAATGTACTGCATATGT
>JAZNIP010000083.1:0-5608 GCA_045577575.1 Lachnospiraceae bacterium
CCCCAGTGTTCTTGCCTCTACATACTCCTTCCAGAGCTTGTTTCCGGAAAGCTTTATGACCGTATCGTCCTCTATTTCAGGTACGATATAATGATAATTGGTATTGAACCATTTTTTCATTGCCAACGCTTTTACATCTCCCGATTCCCCCTGATAACCGCGAGCCATAGCAAAATAAGTATCTAATTCCGATAGCTTCAGCTCTTTATAGCGTTTCGGAACCATTCCGAATAGCATTGCCGTATCCAGCACAATATCATACAAGGAAAAATCATTACAGGGAATATAATCAATTTCCGCCTCTCTTTGTGTATTCCAATGTTGCTTTCGCAGATTTTCCGCTGTCTGCAAAAGCTCCTCCGCCTCCATCTCTTTTCTGAAATATTTCTCAGAAGCAAATTTTAATTCTCTTAAAGTACCAACTCGGGGAAACCCGATAACTGATGTCTGCATAACAACCTCCAAATCACAATATTTTTAATGTGTGTTCATTATAATTGGTTGTTTTTTGCTTGTATAATATATAAAAAATCGGGTTGTCCATAGTTTAAAACTATAGACAGCCCGGTTTCGCATATTTCTTTAATGCTTCCAGATAAGTATTTCCCAATCGGCTAAGTGTTCCCTTTCGATGCGTAATATAGCCGATTCTCATATCACTTTCATCTGCCAGGGGAACTGCAATAATATCCTTTCCGTTCAGCTTTTTATCAATTACTCCGCTGCATACCGTATATCCGTTTAGCCCGATTAACAGATTAAACAAGGTTGCCCGATCCCTTACACGAATATTTTTCTTTCTTACCGAAGAGGAAAAAATTTCTTCTGAAAAATAAAATGAATTGTGTTCTCCCTGTTCAAAAGAAAGATACGGATAAGCCTCCAGTTCCTCATTTGTAATCACACACTTTTGCGCAAGAGGGTGCTTTCTGCTGATAAATACATGGGGTTTTGCTACAAACAGGGGCTGGAACTGCAAATCATGGGATTTCAGAATCTTTTGAATCACAGCCTCATTAAAATCATTTAGAAACAGAATTCCGATTTCGCTTCTCATCCTCCCTACATCTTCTATAATTTCATATGTCTGCGTTTCTCTGAGACTGAAGTCATATTCCTCCTGCCCGTATTTCTTTATTAAATCCACAAACGCATTCACTGCAAAAGAATAATGTTGTGTAGATACACAAAACTGCTTTTTCCCTCCGTCATTTCTTTTGTATCTGTCTTCAAGAATTGCCGTCTGCTCCAATATCTGCCTGGCATATCCTAAAAAATCTTCTCCTTCTTTGGAAAGGCTGATTCCTTTATTGGTTCTGTTAAAAATGGTAATATTCATTTCCTTTTCCAATTCATGAATGGCAGTTGTCAGACTGGGCTGTGAAATATAAAGCTTATTAGCCGCTTCGGTAATCGTGCCGATTTCTGCAACTGTTGTTACATATTTTAGCTGTTGTAATGTCATAGTTTTACCTTTCTTGTTTTATCTGTTGTTTAATCCTTATACTATCTGCTTCCCATTTATCAATTCCCCATCATCTCTTCAATAAATATTCCATACCCCTTCGTGGCATCCTGCACAAACACATGAGTCACCGCTCCTATCAGCTTACCATTTTGTAAAATCGGAGCACCACTCATACCCTGTATGATACCACCCGTCTTTTCTATCAGTTCCTTGTCGGTAATCCGAAGCACAATTTCCCGATTAATATGCTCTTTATCATATACAATATCCATAATTTCTATATCGTAAAGCTCTGAGGTCTTTCCATCCAGACTGCACAATATTTTGGCAGGACCCTCGGTTACCTCCTGTCGCAGTCCGATTGGTACCGGCTCATACATCATTTCTGCTTCCAGCTCCTTGCTGCAGCTGCCAAAAATACCTCTTTCCTCATTTCGATCGATGCTTCCCAGAATATGATCATCTGTATAATCAATCAGACCGGTCAGCTCACCGGGACTGCCTGACTGTCCTTTTCGTATATTGATAATATCCGTATGATACAGTGTTCCCTTTTTTAATGCCATAAGCGTACTGGTATCCATGTCATTGATTCCGTGTCCCAAAGCACCGAAACCGCCGTTTCCGTCAACATAAGTAAGTGTTCCTACTCCCTGAGCATTATCACGAATCCAAATACCGATTTTGTAAGTTCCTGCCTGATCCTTAATGGGGACGGTCTTTACCTCAAACACTTCCTCATCTCTTCTGATAGTGAGAATCAAGTCCTCTCCCTCTGTTTCCTGCAAGGCCTTCATAAACATCTTTTTTCCGGTTACCGGTTCATGATTCATTTTTAAAATATAGTCACCGCTCTTTAATACTGATTTGGACGGAGCATAACGGATACCGTCATATCCGGTAAATTCTCCTGTACCGACTACAAGCACACCCTCTGTTTTTACATAAATTCCAATCGGCATTCCCGCCGGAATCACTTCTTCGTCTTCAATTACCTGCACCTCCACTTTCTTTAGCGGAAGCACCCCGAATAAGCGCACATCCATTTCATAGCTGCTCGTTTCATTGGCACAAAAAACAAGAGGATGATTCAGACTTACCGGTATTACCTCTTCTCCGGAAGCCTTCAGCATCCCCGATGCCGGCAATGAAAAATCCATTTTTTCCTGTTCTCCTGCGCGTATCATAATTCTATCCGGCATTCTTTGCCAGATTGCAAGATATAATGCACAGCAAAGCAGACATATCGCATTGCCGGTTATCATATATAAAAAACGTCTGTAACTCATATTCTCACATCCTTTCTCTTCTAGTATGTGAGAATATTTGATTTTTACTTTAGTATTGTTTTGTATTTGCTGCCAATTCTTTCATTTCTTTTGCATTGGCAATCGCACTCTCCGTCAGACAATCACTTCCCAAAAGTCTTGCAAGCTCTGCAATGCTGTCATCCACCTCCAATGCAAAAATATCGGTTTTGGTATGATTATCCTCCTGCATTTTTTCAATTTTAAAATGTATATCTGCCATCGCTGCAATCTGAGGCAGATGTGTAATGCAAATGACCTGATGCCCGCTGCCTAATACCGCCAGTTTTTTGGATACCTGCCATGCTGTTTTCCCGCTGATACCCGCATCAATCTCATCAAAAATCAAAGTATCCACGGCATCCTTCTGTGCCATGACCGTTTTTAATCCAAGCATAATTCTGGAAAGCTCACCACCACTGGCGATTGCTCCAAGAGGCTTTATCGGCTCACCCGGATTGGTCGATATAAAAAACTCTACCTCATCATAGCCTGCCCCGCTGATTTTTTCTTCATCCGAAGTTACACGGACTTCAAAGGATACCTGCTGAAAATTCAAATCACGAAGTGCCTCTGCCATTTTCTGAGATAATGCTGTCGCCTGCTCCTTACGAATATCGGAAGCTTCTTTGCAAAGACTCAGCAATGCTTCCTTTGATTTTTGCATATCTTTTTGCAATGTCTCCAAATATTCATCATAATTGGACAAAAGCTCCAACCGCTTTTCCTGTTTTTCACGATATGTAAAAACAGCTTCGATGGTATTTCCGTATTTTGATTTTATATGATTGAGTAAATCAAGCCGCCGTTCCACACGGTCAAAATCCTCCGGCTCAAAGCCCATATCCTCTTCGTAATCTGCAAGCCCTCTTCTGACATCCAGCAGCATATCTTCTGCCTGTGACAAAAGCTCCGTATATTCCGTCAGTGCTTCATCGTACCCGTCAATGCCCTTCATTTCCCTAAGTGCTCTTCCGAGCATTTCGGAAATACAGTCGCCCTCTGCATTTCCGAGCAAATAGCAGACTGCTGACAAACCCTCCATAATCTTTCTGGCATTGGACATTCTTCGATACTCCGCTTCCAGTTTTTCGTCCTCACCGATTTCCGGCTGCGCATCCTCTATTTCCTGTATTTCAAAAGAAATCAAGTCAATTTCCTTTTGTCTGAGCATGCTATCATTATCAGAATTGTTCCATTCCTTAAGCAACTCCCTGTAACGCTTATATTCTCCCGATATTTGTTCTTTTATACTGCTTAAAGCAGTCCCGCAAAAATCGTCTAAAATCTCAGCCTGCTTCTTTTTGCCTGTCAGGGACTGGTGCTCATGCTGTCCATATACATCAATCAATACCTCCGAAAGCTCCTTAAGCTGCTTTGCAGTCACCGTTTCTCCGTTAACACGGCACAGACTTTTTCCGGATGAAATTTTACGCGAAATAATAAGTGTATCATCCTCCGGTTCAATCTCAAGCTCCCGGCATTTATCCCGCTGCACCTGTGAATCCAACGTAAAAATCAACTCGACCAGTGCAAAATCCTTGCCTGTTCTTATCATATCCTTATCTGCCTTAGCACCAAGTGCCAGATTAATGGAACCGATAATAACCGATTTACCTGCACCGGTTTCTCCTGTCAGAATGTTCAGTCCTCTCCCGAACTCAACCTCCGTCTCTTCAATTAATGCCAGATTTTTCACATGCAAGCTATTTAACATTGTCTACAATTTCCTCTATCTTTTCCATGACAAGCTGTGTATCTGCCTTCGTCCGTACTGCCATCATAATCGTATCGTCTCCGGCAATCGTACCTACTATTTCATCCATCTTCATCGCATCCAATGCAGCAGCTACCGCCATCGCCATACCGGATACCGTTCTTACTACCACCAGACTTTCTGCCATCCCCATAGAAGCAAAGCCTTCTTTTAATACACGGCTGTATTTATCTCCCAGAACACCTTCCTCTCTGTGAAATGCTACATATTTTTGCCTTCCGTCTCCGGTTGATACCTTAGAAAGCTTTAACTCCCGAATGTCTCTGGAAACCGTCGCCTGCGTCACATCAAAGCCTGCCTGACCAAGCCGTAGCGCAAGTTCCTCCTGTGTACCGATATCATGCTCCGCAATTAAACGGAGAATTTCGTTTTGTCTCTTTTGCTTCATATTCTGTCCTATTCACTCAAATTTCTAACGTTTTATATTTCACTCATTTTTTTATGTAATGCTTCCAAAAAGCTGACATGGCTCAGCTTTATAATGTCCGTCGTCTTTTCTGATTTTTTTATTACAATCCGGTCGCCCTTTTCAAGTGCAACCACATGTCCGCCATCAAAATTCGCTTCTACCCGTAGCGGTACATCCTTTTTTCCTGCTACCATTTCTATGACGATTTCATCCTCTGCCGAAAAAACAATACTTCTCGTATTTAATGTATGCGGGCAAATCGGAGTTACCACTATCAGCTTTGCCCCCGGCTCCACAATCGGTCCTCCCGCAGACATATTATACCCTGTTGAGCCTGTCGGTGTGGAAATAATGACACCGTCCGCATGATAGCCCTTCAAGAACTGTCCGTTTACATAGATATGGAAATGAATAATCTGAAGTGAACCGTTTCTTGTAATGACAATGTCATTTAATGAATGGGAGCTCTCCACGCACTCCTCGCCCCGGTAAACCTGTCCGTTTAACATCATGCGGTTTTCCAGTTCATATTCATCCTGTATCAGAAGGCTCAGCGCATGCTCGATATTGGCTTTTTCCACTCCGGTGAGAAACCCAAGACTACCCAGATTAATACCAAGCAGAGGAATGTCCAACTCTATCGTATC
>JAZNIP010000084.1:0-2749 GCA_045577575.1 Lachnospiraceae bacterium
GAGGCTACGCAGTCGAACCATCCCATTCGTCTCGGACGGCCTGTTGTCGCTCCGTATTCTCCACCGTCTCCACCGCGTCTTCGCAGTTCATCCGCTTCCTCTCCGAAAATTTCCGATACAAAGGCTCCGGCTCCTACTGCGGAGGAATATGCCTTGCACACCGTAATAATTTGTTTGATTTCATATGGAGGAATTCCAGCACCGATTGCGCCATAGGCTGCCAGAGTAGATGAAGAGGTTACCATCGGATAAATACCGTGATCCGGGTCCTTCAATGTGCCGAGCTGTCCCTCCAGTAAAATATTTTTCCCTTCCCGAATTGCCTTGTCCAAATAAGCAGATACATCACATACATACGGAGCTACCATTTCCCGGTACTCATGAAGCGTCCCCAGCAGCTCATTCGGATTGATACGCGGCTTCCCATAAAGATGCTCCAGTACAATATTTTTCAGTTCACAAACCCGCATCACTTTTTCTTTTAACAGTTCCTCATCAAACAGCTCACTGACCTGAAAACCGATTTTGGCATATTTGTCGGAATAGAACGGAGCAATTCCCGATTTGGTAGAGCCAAAGGATTTCCCTCCCAGACGTTCCTCCTCATACCTGTCAAACAGTATATGATACGGCATCACAATCTGCGCCCTGTCCGAAATCAAAATCCTCGGTTTTGGCACATTTCTGTCCGTAATGGATTTGATTTCGTTAAAAAGAATTGGAATATTCAGTGCCACTCCGTTTCCGATAATACTTGTTATATGACTATAAAACACACCTGACGGCAATGTGTGCAGTGCAAATTTTCCATAATTATTTACAATCGTATGTCCCGCATTGGCACCGCCCTGAAAGCGAATGACTATATCCGCTTCTCTTGCCAGCATATCCGTGATTTTTCCTTTTCCTTCGTCACCCCAGTTTGCTCCCACTACTGCTTTTACCATGCTTTGACTCCTTCCGTTTGCGCGTTTTTTCTTTTCACGTCTTACGTTGTTTAGTATATGTCAAAACACATCATAAGTAAAATCAATATTTCTAATACATTTCATAACTCAAGCTTATATTTGTTGTACCTTTTTTCTCCGGTTTTTCCATGCAGCATACTGTTCGTTCTCCGGCATACGATACACAACATAATAAAATATCACATTAAAAAGAAGTGCCATCATCACATCCACTACACTATGCTGCTTAATAAGCATCGTTGAAAGTATTATAGAAACAGTCAGTATACCTACTCCTGTTATTAACCATTTTCTCTTTCTGCAGCTTTTATTTCTCATAATCGCCGCTAAGCAGACCACCGAATTATATACATGCAGACTCGGCAAAATGTTGGTCGGTGTATCCGTAAGATAAATGAGCTTTACCAATCCTGCCCAAAATCCTTCTCCGATATATGCAGGTCGCAAATTCTGAACATTTGGATATACCAGTGATATCATGAAAAAAACAGCGCTTCCCATAAAAAAGCAGGAAAAGAAATCATCCGATTCCTTTTGAGACGGATTAAGCATGCAAAAATATAATATGGTCACTCCAACATACAAAAACCACAGTAAATACGGAATTACAAAATATTCACAAAACGGAATCCTGTCATCCAATGCCGTATGGATGACATGAAAATCTACCACCCTTTTTTCTATTATTCCAAAACAGCTTATATAAATTATCCCGAACAAAATCCATTTTTTTAATCGGGCTTTCACAACACCTTTCTCCACTGCTTATTCCTCATTTCTTTTTGACATACTGTATCATCGTTTCGATTCGAATAATACCTTATTCGGATATCGGACAATTATAAAATTATACTTTCATTCGGTCAACAGTATTATACTTTTTTATAATTATTTAAGTTTTGATATTTCATTGCACGAAACAAGCCACTGTAGATTTTTTACTCTCTACAATGGCTCTTAAGTCATTTGTACTGAATTGTAACATAAACAGAGCCGGACACAATTACATTTTTGTAATATGCCCGGCTCCTATTGAGCTACGAATTTAATTTTCTACTTCTCAAACGGTGTAAAATCCAGTGTTGCAAAGTAATCCTCTACAGTCTCGGCACGACGAATCATCTGTGTACTGCCATCCTCCTTTAAAAGGATTTCCGCACTCCTTAATTTGCCGTTATAGTTGTAGCCCATAGAGAATCCATGTGCACCCGTATCATGGATAACAAGATAATCACCGATGTCAATTTTCGGCAGCTTACGATCAATTGCAAATTTGTCACAGTTTTCACACAGACCACCGGTTACATCGTATACCTGATCACAAGGAGCCTCCTCTTTGCCAAGTACGGTAATGTGATGGTATGAGCCGTAAACAGCCGGACGCATCAGATTTGCCGCACAGGCATCCACACCAATGTATTCCTTCCAAATGTGCTTCTCATGAATTGCTTTTGTGATAAGGCAGCCGTAAGGAGCCATCATAAAACGTCCAAGCTCCGTATAAATAGCCAAATCATCCATTCCCTCCGGAACAAGGAATTCTTCGTATGCTTTTCTGACACCCTCACCGATTGCCATAATGTCATTCGGTTTATCCTCCGGCTTATATGGAATGCCCACACCACCGGACAGATTGATAAATGCAATATGAATATCCAATTCATTTTTCAATTCCACTGCCAGTTCAAAGAGAATCTTTGCAAGCATAGGGTAATAGTCATTGGATTTTGTGCTGCTTGCAAGGAAAGAATGAAGTCGGATCGTAGCCATGTCGTTCTGTG
>JAZNIP010000085.1:0-9801 GCA_045577575.1 Lachnospiraceae bacterium
ATACATTCTGATGCTGTGTTAAGTCGTAGTCTGTTCTGTCTGCGATTCCCCAAAGTTCGCCCCAACCGAAAGGGAATAAGAATTCGATATCTGTTGTTGCTTTGGAGTTAAAGGATAATTCTTCAGCATAATGGTCTCTTACACGCATTTCTTCCGGTTTGATACCAAGAGTCTGTAACCAGTCAATACAGAACTGTTTCCAGTATGCAAACCATTCAAGATCTGTATCCGGCTCACAGAAGAATTCTAATTCCATCTGTTCGAATTCTCTTGTACGGAAAGTAAAGTTACCCGGTGTAATCTCGTTACGGAAGGATTTACCAATCTGTCCGATACCGAACGGAATTTTCTTACGGGATGTTCTCTGTACGTTTTTAAAGTTTACAAAAATACCCTGTGCTGTTTCAGGACGTAAATATACTGTATTTTTTGCATCCTCGGTTACACCCTGGAATGTTTTGAACATCAGGTTGAACTGACGGATGTCTGTGAAGTTGTGCTTACCGCAGGTAGGACATGGAACGTTGTTCTCTTCGATGAAGTTTTTCATCTGCTCCTGACTCCATGCATCTACGCTTTCGTTTAATGTAATACCGTTTTCCGCACTATAATCCTCAATGATTTTGTCTGCACGGAAACGCTCGTGACATTCCTTACAATCCATCAGCGGGTCAGAGAATCCGCCCAGATGACCGGAAGCTACCCAGGTCTGAGGATTCATCAGAATCGCACAGTCAACACCTACGTTGTAAGGGTTTTCCATGATAAATTTCTGCCACCATGCACGTTTTACATTGTTTTTCAGTTCTACACCAAGATTACCGTAATCCCATGTATTGGCAAGTCCGCCGTAAATCTCAGAGCCCGGGTACACGAATCCTCTTGCTTTTGCCAGTGCAACGATTTTTTCCATTGTCTTTTCCATACTCATTATTTCCTCTCATTTCACTTTTGGTTTATTTAAACACGATATACGCAGGCATTTCCACGCTGCCCTCTATCGCTGCCAAATTCTTTTTTTCATAGCTTGCGCCATTGATATACAGAATCTTTCCGCTGGTCTTTATCAGCAGCCGCTCATCCTCCGGAACATTCGCAATGATAATCTTGCGACTTCCCATTTCAAGGAGCTGCTCCTTCTGAATGGACGGGGTTTCTTCTGTCGTTCCCTCCTTCGGCTCAAAGTCTGCCTCACAGAAATCCACACCGGTAAAGTCATATCCCGCATCAACTGCTTCGGCTACCGTACCGCAGAAAAAGGGATAGCCGTTAAACTGTGCAAAATCATCAGCCGTCCGATACTCCATCGTTATGGAAACCTTTTCCTTGCCGGTTTCGAGTTTTTTAATGCTGAGTGCCTCCTCACCGTTCTCATGATTGTATTCAGCGGCTTCTCTAAGCGCAAACTCTTCCAACAGCTCCTCATCATAAAGCTCTGAATCAAAGCTGTCTGTAATCGTATTGATAATGGAACCGTCCTTTTTTATTTCTATGGTATTGCTGCCCTCATAGCTTTCTGTCTTTTCGTCCTTCCCACACCCGGCAAGGCTGACAACAAGCAAAAATACCAGTGTCGTCATCGTAATTCGTCTATTCATAGCTTCCTCCTCAGCCTATTATTATAGCGGAGTTACTTCAGTTTTTCAACACACAATTTATCCAGCACTTCCAGACTCTTAAACTCTCTATCCATAATCTTCCTGCGTGCCTTTTCCGCAATCCTTCCAAGCTCCGCAAGTACTTTATCATTTACGGTAAAGGTATAGAGCCTTTCTATCGCAGACTGTACAATATACGATACCGCGTAGAGGGTTGCCTCCTCCACTCCTGCCGACTCTAAAATCCCGGGAAATTCACCGTTTACTGCCATCGCTTTTATCTCATATATGTATCTGACGAGCAGATTAGAAAGTTTTTCACTCTGCAACGCACGAAGCGACTGATACAAAAGCTTTAGCATTTCCTTTTCATCATTATTTTCTCTTGTATAATAATCTGCAATTTCCAGAAAATAAATACCGTAGTATGCTCCTTCAAAATCCGCCCGTAGCCCTTCAAAATAATTGCTGATGTCCGCGTCGGTAATATTGTAGGAGGACTTTCCGACAAAGAGCTTGAACGTGCCGAAAGAGAAAGGATTTGCCGCTGCCGAAAATCGGCTTGTCTGCCTTCTTGCTCCTTTGGCAAACGCAGAAATCTTTCCTCTCTCTTTTGTCAATATTGTAACGCTTCTGTCGTACTCACCTACAGGTATCGTTTTGATTACCATTCCTGTCACTATAACGAAATCCTGCATAAAACTGTTCTCCTGCCCGTTTTTCCCTCTCCGGCTGCTCTTCTTTGGCTTTATATGCCAGATAATCCGCAATCCTTCCGGTACGGGTAAATCGTTCCCATTCGCACTCTGCTTTCATCTCGCATCCCCCTGTTCATGTATAGAAATAGGGTCTGCACATTTTCATTTTCTATGCGCCGGAAACGTTTCGGATTCTTTCCAATTTTTTCTGTCTGTATGTTATCTCATTCCGCTTCATCCTGACGATAACCGAAATTTTTCAGCAGGAAGTCACTGTCACGCCAATCCTTTTTCACCTTTACCCAAAGCTGTAAATTTGTTTTGCATTCCAGCAGTTCCTCAATGTCATGTCTTGCCTGACTGCCGATTTTTTTTAACATGCTCCCGCCCTTGCCGATGATAATTCCTTTATGGGAATCTCTCTCGCATACAATGGTCGCCTCTATATCCACAATCCTTTTACGATACTTCATGCTTTCAATAGAAACAGCAATTCCGTGCGGGATTTCTTCATCAAGACTCCGAAGGGCTTTTTCCCGAATCAGCTCTGCCACAATCTGTCTCTCCGGCTGGTCAGTAATCGTATCCTCATCATAAAATGCCGGTCCATAAGGCAAATATTTCATAATGCAGGCAACAAGCTCCTCTGTATTATCCCCCTTCAAAGCAGATACCGGAACAATTTCCTCGAAATCCATTTCTTTCCGATAGGTATCAATAAACAGCAGTATCTCCTCTTTTTTTACGGTATCTGTCTTGTTAATTACAAGAATCACCGGAGTATTGCATTTTTTCAGCACCTCAATGATATGCTTCTCACCTGCTCCTATATAGGTTGTAGGCTCTACGAGCCAGAGTACCACATCCACATCTCTGACTGTACGCTCTGCCACCCCTACCATATAGTCTCCAAGCTTATTTTTAGCTTTATGAATGCCGGGAGTATCCAAAAAAACAATCTGTCCTTCATCTGCTGTATATACAGTCTGTATCCGATTTCTTGTGGTCTGGGGCTTATTGGAGGTAATGGCAATCTTTTGTCCGATGATTCGATTCATCAATGTAGACTTTCCTACATTTGGTCTGCCAATTAACGCTGCGAAGCCTGCCTTATATTGTTTTTCCATTTTATTTATCCTCTTCCTGACTTGTATTCTATTCTACTTCTTTCTGCTTTGTTTCTGCCACCGGAATCACTTCGTAATCCATTTCCTGGCTTTGCTTTTCAGCCTGTCTTTTGGTTCTTTTCCGCATTCTGATACGACAAAGTTTTCCGAAAAGCTTTATGAGTAAAACAATAACAACAATAACTACTATCCACACAAGGAGGAACGGAAGTCCTATAATAAATGCAACAATACAATCCTCAATTCCGTCAAATACCCGGTATACATTGTTTCCAAAGCCCTCTGCTATTTCATCCCAGATGCTCTTATCTGCTACCGGTGTGTACAGCTCCACCTCTTGTACATTTATGTAAACCGTGCTGTATGTTACCTGATTGTCAATTGCACGAAGCTGTGCTTCTGTACTTTCAATCTGATAACGCACCTCCGAAAGTCGGCTCTCAATGGCAATTAAATCCTCTACCGTCTCTGCCTGCTCCAGAAGCTCTAACAAACGATCACGCTCTGTGAGCAGAACCTTCTTGTGAGTGTCCATATCCACATACTGCAAGGTTACATCTCTCACCGACTCATTCCGATACAGCACATTGGATTTCTCCGCTACTTTTCCCAAAAAACCGTCCAATGCCTCAGCAGGTATCCGCAGTGTAATGCCTGCATTGCGTACTGCATGCATCTCATTTCCGCTTGTATAAAAATCCTCTACATAACCGCCAAGAGCCTCTGCCTCAGCGGTTATGCATTCTACCAGTGCATCAAATTCCTGTGTTTCTACCTCTAAGCTTACATTTTTGATTAGCTTTTTCTCTATAGAAGCCTGCTCTGCCATCTCTGACATTTCCGCAGTGCTTCCCGTCTCTTCGGATAACTCCATCTCCTCTGCCGGTGCAGCCTCCTCCGCAGCCGCTTCCTCAGTATAGGCATCTGTCACTGCTGCTTTTGCATAAATCCCGTTATCTGCAGCCGCTCCATAGGCAACAGAAGTCTCTGCCTCAGCTGCATCCTCTGTCATCGCATAGCTGCCGCATGCGGTCAGACATAATGTCACACCAAGCAGTACCGCCATCGTATATAACTGCCTTACGTTCTTTCTCATAATTGTTCGCCCTCTTTTCCATTGCAGCTTAATGCAACAAATGCTCTATCGTTTCAAACAATTCTTTCTGTTCTTTAATCTTTTCTTCATTGCCTACAACACAAAGACATTCATCGGACATAAATGCATCCAGATAATCTCCCAGCTTTCGGATATCCTCCACCTCGGCATCCAGCATCTCTCCGCGCTCCTTCTGGATTTCATCGTAGGACACATTGGATAAATATGCCCCGAGCGAACGGCTCCCCTTTGCTGCCGGATTCAGTGGTGTATCACTTTCACTGACTGCACCGATAATAAATTTTGTCATAGTACGTTCATCCGCCTCAAATGTTCTGACAAACTCCGCAGCTCCTTTATAGGCTTCGATTGTCTTTTCCAGCTTTGGATCCCGATAAGATACAAAATAGCTGTCACCGGATTTTCCAAAGCTACACATGCAGCCATATGCTCCGCCTTTGACACGCACCTGATTCCAGAGATATTCATAGCCCATCATTACCCGAAGAACCTTTAATGCTCCTGTATAAGCATAGCCTTTTTTTATAAAATTGCCAGCACGACAAACATACTGCACCTGCGCCGATGACATCAGCCCCTCATTTTTCTTTGTTAACTCCGGCGCATATTTTTCTTTTTCTACTCCCTGTGTGCAAAGCACCTCTTTCAGCTTCTGTCCCTGCTCCGCTACTTCTGCACCTGCTTTTTCCGGTGCCGTCACATCCACAAGCAGATTTTCCGGTCGGAAAATCATTTGGGTAAGAAGCTGCAGTTTTTCGATAACCGTTTTCTTTTTCTCATCAAAGCAATCATCCACCTCTTCCAGCAATCGATAAAACGGAAGTCCGCTGAACTGCTCCGAAACGGCAGCAGCCGGTGAAAAATACGACATGGCACGCAGTGCCGCCAGTGTATGTCCCGCACTCATAAAGCTTGCCTGCACTCTGGAACGGGCTTCACTGATAATTTCATGCAGACGCTTTTCATCATCAAAAATCGTATGCAACATCATCTCCTGCATCAGTTCAAATGCCCTGTCCAAATTTTCATGAAGCACCTTTGTCTTTATCTCAAACATAATCCGGTATTCATCCAGATTTTTGGAATTGGTATAGGTCATCGTTCCGGTCGAAATCCCACCGGTCTGCAGATTTATTTCATTGAACAAATCTCCATAGCTGTAACGCTCGGTATTCATCAGACCTAAAACCGCCTTATATAGTGCCACATACGGAAACAGCTCCTTTGGAATATCTCCGATGTCAAAAAGCAGCTTCACATAGCTGATACCATTCGTAAAAATATCATGATGCAGGATTACCGTATCTCCGCATTTTTCTTCCCGATTGTAAAACGGCTCTGCACTACGTTTCAAATCCTCACGCATTAAAAGGGGAATGGAATGAATTGCTTCCTCCGTGTCCGGCGTCTCCTGATATAGCTCTAATGCCTTCGTTTCTTCCACCAATATCCGTCGCTCTTCTTCACTCATGGAAGCCTTTAATGCCGCCAGCTTTTCTTTTAGCTCTTTTTCCTGTTTAGCCGCCAAATTGCGTACCGGCTCTACCAAAACAACAGAGCTGTGACTGTTATTTAACAAATATTTCTCTATCAGCTTTTCGAAATAATCGGTAGACACCTTCTCCTTCATACTGCGGAAGGTTGCATCTGCTTCTACATGAAGGAACGGAGCTTTCTCATCATAAAGCCAACTGTCCAATACCTGTAAGCCATACATCAATCCCTTCGGATAAGAACCGAAATCCGCCTCTCTGTATTTAAATTCATAGTAATTTACAGCCGCCTTTAATGCCTTTTTATCGATTCCCTCACGGAACAATCGCTCTAAAGTTTCCCGAATCGTTGAAAGAAATGCATCCTTTTGGCCGATGTCCGCATTTTTGGAAACAATACTGAAATAAGGCTGCAAAATACCGTTTTCATAAACACTGTAAACATCTTTACCGATTCCCGCATCAATCAGTGCCTGCTTGAGCGGTGCTCCCGGCGCAGAGCAAAGCACATAATCTAAAATCTGGAATGCCACATACAGTTCTCTATCCAGACTCGTACCGATTACTGCATTGTAGGACAGGTATGCATTACCCTCAAGCGACTGACTGTCCGTAATCGGATATTCCTTTTTCACCTCTGCCTGCTTTGTAAAATGAGACTGTCTGCTGATTTCCGAATCAATGGAAAGTGCATCAAACTTTGACAAATAGTTTTCGTCAATCCAATTCAGCTTTTCCTCCATATCCATATTGCCATATAAATAGATATAGCTGTTTGCCGGATGATAATATCTTCCGTGAAAATCCAAAAACTGTTCATATGTCAAATCCGGAATGCAGGCCGGATCACCACCCGATTCCACACCATACGGAGTATCCGGAAACAGAGAATTAAACACCTCTCGATCCAGTACATCATCAGGAGAAGAAAAGGCTCCCTTCATCTCGTTATATACCACACCGTTGATACTCAATTCACCATCAACCTCTTCCAATTGATAATGCCAGCCCTCCTGACGAAAAATCTTTTCCTCACTATAAATATTGGGATAAAAAACAGCATCCAAATACACATGCATCAAATTTTGAAAATCTGCATCATTGCAGCTTGCAATCGGGTACACTGTCTTATCGGGATAGGTCATGGCATTCAAAAAAGTATTCAGGGAACCCTGGGCCAGCTCAATGAACGGATCCTTCACCGGAAAATGCTTTGAGCCGCAAAGAACCGAATGCTCCAAAATATGTGCCACACCGGTACTATCCGTCGGCGGTGTTCGAAAACCGATGTAAAATACTTTATTCTCATCATCATTGGAAAGAAGGGTAATTCTTGCTCCTGTTTTTTTATGTCGAAGCAGACAGCTTTCGGAATTTAGTTCTCCAATATGCCTCTGTTCTACGATTTCATATGCAGTACATGCTTTTAAATTCATAAATGCCTCCATTTTTTGCTTTATCTGATTAGTATAACACTTCAACTCAAAATTATAAAGAGAATTTGCCTTGTTTTCAAAAGAGATGCATGCTATGATTTCTGAGGAAATTACTGTGTGAGGTGCGATATATGAAAGAACAAAAGACACAAGTTGGTATCCTGATTACCTTAATCGGCGGCTGTCTGTGGGGATTATCCGGTGCCTGCGGACAATTTTTATTTTCCTACAAGGCCGCATGCTCTGACTGGCTCGTTCCCATCCGTCTGCTGATTGCCGGACTTCTGCTGACCTCATTTTATTTCATAAAGACTCCCACAGTCTGCAAACGCCTCTGGACAAATAAAAAAGATGCCTTAACGCTTGTCTGCTATGGCATTTTAGGAATGATGCTCTGTCAATACTCTTATTTTAAAGCAATAGAATACTCCAATGCAGGAACAGCAACGGTACTGCAATATGTTTCTCCCGTATTGATTATGCTTGTTATGTGTATCTGGGAAAAACGTCTCCCGGGTATCCTTGATTTCATTGCCGTAGCTCTGGCACTATCCGGCGTTTTCCTTTTGTCGACCCACGGACAACTCGGTCAGGTTGTCATATCCGGCAAAGCACTCTTTTGGGGATTGTTTTCTGCCGGAACAGTCGTCCTTTACAATCTCATCCCCCGCGGACTGATGAAAACCTATTCCACACCGTTTTTGCTCGGCTGGGCAATGCTCATCGGCGGTATTGCACTCTGTATTCTGCGAAAGCCCTGGCAATATCACCCGACAATCGACTTCGGTTCACTCCTTTGCATGTGCGCCATCATCTTTTTGGGAACGATTGTTGCCTTCTCCCTGTATATGCAGGGTATGAAAATAATCGGTCCGGAAAAAGCAAGCCTGTATGCCTGCATCGAACCCGTTGCCGCCACGCTGTTCTCTGCGCTTTGGCTCGGCACAGCATTTACAGCGATTGATATTATCGGCTTTTTATGCATTGTATCCACACTGTTTTTAATTACCTTTTGTGAGAAACACTAAAATTGGGATTTTGATAATTAATTTCGAAAACAAAAAGGCTGTGCTTTCTTTTTTTGAATGCCGGACTCCGGATATAAGAGTTTCTAATTGTTCTGATTTCTAAATTGAAACCGAACGCAACCGGAGCTAATGCGACCTCCTGTCGCACGCGCTCCTTTCCAGAACATCCTGTTCTGAAATTGCTGTTTACAGATAGAACAATAACAAACTCTAAATATCCTCCGAAGGCATCCCAAAAAAGAAAGCACAGCCTTTTCGTTTGCCAAAACTTACTTGTATCTTTTTCTAACAGCTTCGCTGTCCAAAGAATAGTCAAAGCCTCGGCAGAGCTAGAGGGATTATTTGGTCATTATCGTATATTGCGGATGGCATAGTTTTTCTGGGATAATACATTGACGGAGGATACTTGGAATTTGTTAAATTCTGACTATAAAACAGCAACGACCAGTCATGGATGACTGGTCGAATTGCGTGTGAGCATGGATGCGAATAAGCAATGGTTGCGTACGGTTTCAAAATATAAATCAGAATTGTTACAAATTCCGTATCCGTAGTCCGTATTATCCCAGAAAAGCTATGCTTATCCGCTATTATGATAATTATCTACAGTCCAAGTGCCATAATCTGCACCTTGCCGATTACCATCTCTTCTATTACGATGTGATCCTTTTGCTCCTGCCACTGTTGATTATGTACAATTTCTTCAATGGTATGGTACTCACTTTTGTATTGCCATGTTCCCTTTTTGGAAAGCACCGGGAAATTCATTTTAAATTTTGCCTTTAACTGTTTATATACCATATAAGATAAATCGGTTTCCTTCATGTAAAACACATGATTCTCCGGTGTTGTATCGCCTGCCACCTCTTTTAAAATGTAATGGCTCAAAATTGCCTTCAGCTTAAACGCGACCTCATCACTGTCCATCATTTCCTGATAAGTAAACTTTGCACCGATATACAGCTTTGTCACATCTTGCATAACGTATTTAAAGTCGTTATTTTTCATATTATTTATGCGCCCTCAGTATTTTCTATTTCATCTATCTTTTTTCCGGAAAGTCTGACTGCTTCCTGTATTTCCTCAAGCGAAAAACCTGTCTCCGCAGACAACTCCTGTGCTGTCACCTTGCGCAACAGCTCATCTGAAAGCTCCTTCGCCGCATCCGCCACACGATTCACCTTGTCTGCCGCCTGCTTTCCGATGGCATCCGACTGTGAATTCTGCGCAATATATTCCTCCATCGCATCCATCATCAGCCTGCCAAGCATCCCCGGTACTTCGGATGCATGCTCCAATGCACC
>JAZNIP010000086.1:0-3321 GCA_045577575.1 Lachnospiraceae bacterium
ATATAATAAATGATATTATTATTTAATTCGACAGGAAGCACTTTGCCTTCCTGCAGTGTCTCCTGCATCCGTTTGTGCGCAGCATCCCGAGCTGTGTAAATGGTTCCGGTAATATATACATAATCACCTGCTTTCAAAGAAACACATTCCTGCTCACTGATCGGTACCTGAATATGTCTTTCCATATATATCCCTTTCTTGACTCTTCTTGCTATTTCTATATGTATTGTGTTTTATTTTATAAACCTACTATATATAGAAGAAACTCATTTATATTTATAAAATTACAATGTTCTCACGGAGTGTCTGTTGACATGACAGCAAATATTGATTCCCACCGGAAGCCCTGCAATGTGCGTAGGATAAGTATCAATATTTACCGCAAGAGCCGTTGTACTGCCCCCCAATCCTCCCGGCCCGATACCGGATGCATTGATTTTCTGCAATAGTTCCTCTTCCATCTCTTTGACATAAGGAATTTGGGAACGCTCATCTACGGAACGTGTCAATGCCTTTTTAGCCATAAGAGCGCATTTTTCGAAAGTACCCCCGATTCCTACACCTACTACCATAGGAGGACATGCATTCGGACCAGCATCCTTTACCGCCGTTAATACTGCATTTTTAATTCCCTCTATACCGTCTGCCGGCTTAAGCATAAATACTCTGCTCATATTTTCACTTCCAAAACCCTTAGGTGCTACTGTTATTTTTACCGCATCTCCGGGTTTCATTTCATAGTGAATAACCGCAGGTGTATTATCCTTTGTATTTTCACGAATGCAAGGATCCTTTACAACCGATTTACGCAAATATCCTTCCACATAACCCTGACGCACACCCTCATTGATTGCATCCTCCAACAGACCGCCTTCGAAATGTACCTCTTGTCCGATTTCCATGAAAATCACTGCCATCCCGGTATCCTGACAAATCGGAATATCATCCTCTCTGGCAATACAAAGATTCTCCTGCAACTGATTTAATATCTGTTTTCCAAGCGGAGAACGTTCTTTTTCTTTTGCCTTTTTTAATGCTGCATCCATATCCGGGGTCAAATAATAATTTGCCTCAATGCACATCTCTTTTATATTTTTTGTGATTTCCGATACCTGTATCGTTCTCATGCTTTGCCCTTTCCATCACTGTTTTTATTTTCTGTAAACAGCATAACGCGAATAATCCTCTTTGCTGCACGATGCTTTTATATAAATTCCTTCTTCCCGGTATTCTGTATACTGTATCAACGCATGCTCCATTAGATATGACATAATCTGTCCTCTTTCATACGGAATCAGAAATTCCGCCTCACAATAACTCCCAAACAGCTTATCACTTATCAGTTCAATCAGCTCATCCAGTCCTACTGATTGTCCTGCTGCCATATAAATACGGTTATCACTCTGTATTTTGGGATAATTATCCATACAGCAGTCTGCCTTATTCATTACATAGATAACCGGAATTCCCGCACATCCCAGCTCCGCTAAGGTATCCTCTGTTACCTGCATTTGTTTTTTATAGTTCTCATCGGAATAGTCAACTACATGTAACAGCAAATCTGCATTTTGCACCTCTTCCAACGTAGAGCGAAATGCTTTTACAAGCATGGTCGGCAGCTTATGAATAAATCCAACCGTATCAGAAAGCAAAAATCGGCGATTATCAGGAAGTTCAATTTTGCGAACGGTAGTTTCCAAAGTAGCAAACAACATATCCTTTTCCAATACCTTTTTCGTTTCATCCTGAGAATAGCGCTCCAGCATACGATTCATCAATGTAGATTTTCCCGCATTGGTATAACCCACCAAAGCCACTAAAGGCAATGCAGAAGCAAGCCTCTTCTTTCTTTGGGTCACTCGCTCCCTGGAAACAACCTCAAGCTCTTTGCGCAGCTCTGCCAATCGATGCTCTATTTTTCGCCGGTCCAGTTCCAGTTTCTTTTCTCCGGCACCTTTATTTGCAAGTCCGCTTCCGCCACCCTGTCTGCTCAAGGCCTCATGCATTCCAACCAATCTGGGAAGCAGATACTGTAGCTTTGCTGTTTCAACCTGCAGCTTCGCTTCTCTCGTTCTGGCTCTTGTGGAAAAAATATCCAGAATTAGCGTGGTTCTGTCTAAAATCGGCTTACCAATAATCTGTTGCAAATTGCGAAGCTGAGACGGAGATAATGCATTGTCAAAAACAATCACATCTGCCTCCACATCTTCCGCAAATTCCTTTAATTCATCCACTTTTCCGCAACCCAGATACAAGGCTTTATTTATAAAATCCATTTTCTGGGTAATCATTCCTACGACCTGCATATTGCAAGCCTCTGCCAGACTTCCCAGCTCACTCATAGAATGCTCGAAGTCATCTCCGTCATCTAAATCTGCACCGGCCAGAACTGCCCGCTCTTTTATGATTTCGTTTTCCGACATGTAAGCTCTCCTTATTTTCTTACCGGAATAATTTCTATCCAATAACCATCCGGATCTACAATAAAATAAACTCCCATGCCCGGATTCTCATAACATATACAACCCATCTCTTTGTGTTTTTCGTGTGCGGCATCTATATCATCTACTACAAATGCAAGATGAAACTCATTGTCTCCAAGATTATAGGAGTCTTTTTCCCAATCCCGCAGCCAGGTAAGCTCTAATTGATGCGGTGTTTTTCCATCTGTCAAAAATGCAAGAACAAAGCTGCCGTCCGATGCTTCTTTTTTTCTGGCAACCGTAAGACCCAATGCCTCTTCATAAAATTTCAATGATTTTTCCAAATCAACAACATTAAAATTATTGTGTGCAAAAGTAAAGTTCATAATACCCTCCCATATTCCATAAATCATGTTTTCAAGCTATCGACTAAATTTTACGATTTATCCCGACAACCCGCAAGTCCCATATGTATCTTTTTTCGTTTTTGTACTAAATTAGCAACAATCCTGTATTTTATTGAATCCCACATCTTTAAATGATAGAATGACATATATTATCACAGAAGAAGAGAGGAAAATGACAATGTACCCGATGAGCAGCGAATATATCACCGGTATCACTGTTTTAGACGAACAGCACACACAGCTTTTTCAACTGGCAGAACAGGCAAAAGCTCTGCTAAAGGACGAAAACATGCTGTACAAATGCGACGATTTACAAAAAATACTAAAAGGACTGCGCGATTATACATTATCCCACTTTGTTACAGAGGAAGCTTATATGGCAGATGCTTCTTATGCTAAGCTTGATTCTCACCGCCAGCTTCATCAACAATTTATTCAAAAGCTGAACGAGCTGGATGAGGCAGTAGCTTCCATTTCTCTCGGCAATCAGG
>JAZNIP010000087.1:0-2878 GCA_045577575.1 Lachnospiraceae bacterium
CTCCGTTATTCGAAAATTCGAAGCCGCTTTTATTTTCGGTATTTTCTTCATTCCGAGAAAACTCTTTGTTTTCTGTTTTTTCTTCGTTATTATTATTTTCTTCGTTATTATTCAAATTGTTCTGTGTATCGAACTCTGACATATTTTTATCCTCCTGTCTTAATTACACACCAAGTATAGCATCCCAATGTGAAAAGTGTGTGAAGATAGAACATTTTTCCTATGATATAATCAAAGGACATGAAATCAAAAGAGCATTTTTAGGTACTTATGAGAGGGCGACATACTATGATAAGACAGAGAAAAAAACAGGTAATCAGACAGATTTTGGCAACAATGGTAAGTGCTGCGGTGCTGGGAACGACGGTAAGCAGTGTGCAGGCAGAAGGTCGATTCGGACATACAATACCGGGAGGTGATTTGGAGGATGTGATAGCAAGAGCACAGGCAATGACACCGCCGGCAGACAAAAAATGGATTGAGGTCAGCGGTCAGGTGACAGCACAGCCACTTACACCGAATGCACCGCAATTCCCTTATATGTATCAAAGAGCACAGAAGGGAGCCGAGGATGCATTCGGAAATACCGCCAAAGAAAATGTGACGTGGACGGCAACTAACGGGGTGACGCTGACATTTCCGGATGATTGTGCACTGATAGCACGGGAAGACCCCTATGGGATGGAAGAATCTCTGTATTACGGGGACGGAGTTCATTATATTTACAGCCGAAATCAATATTCCAACCGTTATGAACCGAATACACCGCAGTGGTGGGCGGCAAAGGAGTTGGAATACAACCAATGGAAGATGGGGTATCGGGTATTGGCAAATTCCGGTGCTTTTGTGATTGCTCCTCCGCCGGTGGCGACAGTAGAGCATTTTCAGAAGGAAGTGTCCAAAGATACCACCTATCGAAACTACATTGATAAAATGGAATTTTATACGCAATACAGAGAATTAGGAACCTTTTATCTGAGCGGACATTATGACGGTAGTGTAGGGCCTGCGGTGCCGTTTGCTACGTTAATTGCCAATGAAAATCAGGTAGTGACATTTCATCGTACGACGGATCCGAGTGCCATAAAATTTGAGCTCCTAAAGACTGCGGATGTTCCGGAGAATAGCGGATATCATTATAAACTGGAATTCTGGAATAATCCGGATCCGTTAGATTGGAATATTTTGTACAATACACTGAAACGTATTACACCGGATGCAGATGCTGTTTATCAGGAGATATATAGACAGACTTATTCGGATAATCCTACTTTTCCGGATTGGAACACATGGGTGCCTGTGGGAAATGAAACCTGTGTGGCAACGGCATTATGCAGACATTATGCAAATCTTCAATTTTTTATTAAAGCAAAGGATTTAAATCCGGGGGCAGACGGCAGTGAGATTGCAGAAAACTCCTGCGCCTTAGATACCCGCTATGAAAGATTTGTGTGGGAATAAAGTACGGCTTGACAATTGCAAAGTGGCGATATGATAATGTTTTTCGGCACTATAATTTATTACTCTAATTTATAAAAGGGGAGAAAGGCAATGAAAAACATTAAGAAGATGGCCGTAATTATGGCTGTTGTGATGATGATTGCATCACTGACAGGCTGCGGCGAGATGGTAACTAAGGAGTTCAAGGCACCAAACGAGACCTTTAGCATTCAGATGGACGAAAAATGGAGTCCGGAGGATATGCAGGATGACGGAACTCTTGCAATTTTCAATAAGAGTGGTACAGAGGGAATCGTAGTAATGCAGTTCCCGAAAAACTCGGAGTATGCAGTGGGTGATATGGAAAATCTGAAAACAGTAGTAAGAACTTCCTTATCTATGAACAATGTAACTGATGCAGAAGCACCGGAAGTACCGGGACTGGAAAATGTCTGTGCAGCAACTGCAGGAATGATTCTGGAAGGTCAGACAGAGGAAAGCTATACCGTATACGGTGAAACAGATTATGCTCATTACTCCATGACATATATAGCTAAGAAAATGACGGACAAAAAGACAGAGCTGTTTAAGGGTGTATGTGCAAGCTTTGTAGAAAATGCACCGGAAGTGGAAAATAATTCTCAGGTAGCTCTTACAGATACGATTCTTTGGTTCAACGCAACAAATGCTATTCTTTCTGCTGCGAACGGCTGGGATTATACAATGCTTGGAGGACTTCCTGCAAATGCGGAGAGCCAGGCGATTCAGGAACAGATGCTGGATGAATGGTGGAGTGTAACGGATCGTCAGAGTGCAGATGAAACACTTGACTGGCTTTTGACAGAGGGACATCGTTTTGAGTTTAATGATGCTATGAGCTATTATGGTTCAGAGGGACTTGCTGATGTGGCAGAAGCAGACAGAGCAGCATGGTTCTATGAAAATTTTGATGCAACAGAGGAAGAAGCGTTAGCGATTACAGACGCCTATCTTTTATATGAAGTGGGCGGTGATGAAACAATTGCAGCATGGGATTACAGCCGTGCAATGTCTCTGCTTGGATATTATTATTTGGCAGGCTATTATACAGAGACAGAAGCACTGGATAAATCTCTGGAAGTAGCAACTGAGATTCAGAGCATGTTTACCTCATGGGATGAATTTATGGAAAGCTATTTTATCGGTTATGAATACTGGTCAGAAGAAAGCAGCGAGGAAAGACGTGCAATTTATGAGGAACTGAAGGCAGAGGCCGACAGCCCATATAACCTTGACTGGAATATGACATTTGAAAAAACTTGGTAAATAATAATTTAAATTAGTAACTTTGAAGCCGAAAGAGCTGTCTTTATTTTTCTTGATGCCGGACTCCGGATAAAAGAATTACTAACCGTTCTGATATATGTTAAATCACCGGACGCAATCACTGCGAATGCTC
>JAZNIP010000088.1:0-9578 GCA_045577575.1 Lachnospiraceae bacterium
GGATCATGACCATTTTGCAGCCTGTAAGGAGCTTACGAGTACCTTTTTAAAACAGGGGATACGAAATGTGGCAGTGCTTGGCGGCAGTGAAAGCATTGTTGCGAACCGAAGTCGTAAAAGGGGAGCAGAAGAAGCATTTTGGCAAAATGATTTAGGTGCAGACGGGATAAATATCTATATGAATCTTGAGAATGAAGACAGCATTCGAAAGGCACTTTCCGATGCACTTGGAAAGCATGTGGAATGTATTCTCTGTATGGATGATGGTATTTGCAGTCGGGTTTTGCAGATACTGAGGCAAGAGAAAATACGGATTCCACAGCAGATAAAGGTGGCATCCTTTTATAACAGTTCTGTGCTGGAAAATAATATTCCATCCATTACATCGCTGGACTTTTCAGCGAGAGAGCTTGGTAAGAGCTGCTGTGAAAGAGTGCTTGAGTTGATTGACGGAAAAGAGGTAAACAGAAAAACATTGTTACCTTATGAGATTATGTTAAAAGAATCAACGAGATAAGCTAGAGGACTATTCTGAAAGTTTTGAAAATTCAGAATAGTCCTTTTTGCATGTTTTTGGAAAAATAAGTATTGACAGAGCAAGTTGCTGTTGATATACTTTTACAAAGAGCAACCGATTGCGCAACTGAAAATCTATACCAGTTGCACAAAGAATTTTAATGGAGGGTTCATTGATGGACAAATTTGTTGTTAATATTATTCATCGTCCTGAGATGGTGCCGGAGTATTCGGCTACCGTGACAGGACAGGGTAAGGAAGAGGATATCGGAGATAAGGCTCTGATTACCGAATCGCTTGATATTTTTAAGACACAGCAGAGACTGGCGCATGAAAACGGATTGAAGTGTACCATTCAGATGACCTATGCTTCGCTGTTTAATGAAGAGGCAGTGGCACTGGCAAAGCATGATCATGATGTGTATGGCGATGAGATTGCCTTATCATTGCTCGGATTGCCATGCGAGGAATTTCGTGAGAAATACAAAACAAAGGATTTCTGCATCTGGATGTTTTCTATGGAGGACAAGAAAACGATTGTAAATGATGTATTTGAAAAATTCCATGAGAAATTTGGATTTTATCCGGAATCCACCGGTTCCTATTTCATGGATGCAGATTTGATTAATTACATAAAAGAGACTTATCCTACTGTAAAATGTGCAGTGGCAACCTGCTGGGAGGAAGGTCCGAAGGCATACCACACCTGCAACAATTCATGGTATACTTTATTTGATGGAGGTCCGTGGGCACCGTGGATTCCGTCCAAGCAAAATTCTCATGCGCCGGCAGTAGACGAGACAGAGGATAGCGGTATCGTAGCAATTCCCCATCTATCCAGAGATTTGATTGCGTGCTACGACGGAAACGGTTCCAACTTCGGAACTCATCCGCAGAACGTACTGCGTGGTATGATTTATGATACCGAGACTTGGGAATATCCGTATTTATACAACCTGATTGACCAGTATCGCAGCTTGGAAAAATACAACAACGGCTATGCATACAATATGATGTTTGTCGGTCCGGGATGGATGAATAAAATGGGACGCTGGGAAGCTCCTTATGAGCTGCTTTTGAAATCCTACAGCGATGGCTGCAAATATTACGGTGATTTGAAAAAAGAAGGCAAGCTGGTAGATATGACCATGGCGGAGTTTGCAGATTATTATCGTGAGAAAAAGCACTATACGGAACCGGAATGCGCACTTTGGAGAGATATTTTATATGGCTCCGACAAGCAGTTGTTCTGGTACTGCGACCCTTACATGAGAGCCTGTGTTAATATGGAGCAGGGAGGAGCGATTGTAGACCTTCGTCCGTATGTGGCAAAATTAAACTGGCCGGTAGGTATCGGAACTCCGCATGTGCAGGATGCATCCTATCCGTTCCTCATTCAGGAGAAGTATCGCGCCGGATACTTTACGCATTATGCGGGAGAAGGCACTATTCGCAGTGCAAAGCTTTCCTACAACGGAGAAGAGGTGGATTTGTGCCTCTGCCGTACAAAGGCGCATTTTTCACAGGAAGGAAATACGAGGATTTTAACGCTTGATCCGGTAGAAATAGAATTTAAGGATCTGACAGTAAAGCTTCAGACAAAGGAATATTTTGAAGAGGGAAGCGGAAATATCCGAATCGAAAGAAATATTTTATCCATGAGCAATCCGGATGCGGAAGTCATCTTAAATGAATATATGGTGGGCTGCTACGGTACAACTGAATATCCGGAAGATATGAGCTGCATTACACTGCGCTGCGAGGGAGCGCAGGAGGAAGTGATTCCGTATGAATATAAATGCAGAGAAGCAGCGGTAATCGGAGCGGAAGCAGTCAGTGCAGTGATTCCGCCAATTGAAACAAAGGTTTCCATGAAAGCGTCTTCGGCAGAAGCGGAAGGCTATATCAGAGAGGGCTACGCGTTCTCGCCAATGTTTACATTGGGATATAAAAAGAAAATTTCGGATAAGGAGGTATTTACTACATGGCTCAATCTGGAAAAGGCAAATTAAATTACAGATGTCCGTCCTGTTTTTTTAGAGATTTGGATATCGATATGTTTTATGACAAAGAGAAAGAGGAATATTACTGTTTGCGCTGTCAGTATCACGGAACGGAAGAGGACGTTCTGGAAAAAAATGAAATGATTCGTTTTCGTTATGGTGCAATGAACAAACGATTTAATAAGTTTGATTTTGACTAAATGAGGTACAAATGGCAAAAAAGAAGAAAGATACGGTAGAGTTTCGCTTTTATGAAGTGCCACAGGGAGAGGCTGCGCTTGTGCTTTGCGGTGAAAGCTGGGTGAGAACCTATGGGCACGAGGATTTCAGGCTGCATTTTCATAATCTTTTGGAAATCGGTATTTGCCGGTATGGTGTGGGTGATATGTATCTGGATGAGGAGATTGTTCGATACAGAGATTCTGCAATTACGGTAATACCGGAAAATTTTCCGCATATTACGGTCAGTGATGGCGATGAGGAGAATTTCTGGGAATATGTATTTATTGACCTAAACAGCATTGTTCAGGAGCTGTTTCCGGACAATCCGATTTATCAAAATGAGGTGGTGCAAAATATCAATCGCAGTGGACGTATGGTTTGGGCAGAAGGAAATGAAAATATTGCAGGGCTGATTGATGCAATTGTGAGTGAAACGAAAAGCAAGAAACCTTTTCATCGGAAAATGGTGAGAAATTATGTGCAGGCGCTTGTTTTAGAGATTGTCCGATTAGAAGAGGATGTGCCGGTAGAGGAAGAGGTTGCGGTAAAAGGAAATAATATGGCGCAGATTGCAGCAGCTCTGGATTATATTAACAAAAACTATGAGCAGCCCATCAGGGTAAAGGAATTGGCAGATATCTGTAATATGAGTGAGACACATTTCCGGCGTGTATTTCAGGAATATATCAATATGACACCAATGGATTATGTAAATCTGAACCGTATTCAAAAGGCGTGTAATATGATGAAAAAAGGAAATGACTCTATGGATGCCGTTGCCATTAAGTGTGGCTTTCTGACAACCTCGACCTTCAATCGTAATTTTAAAAAGTTTGTAGGTACTTCGCCTTATCAGTGGAAGATAGACCCTGAAAATTATGAGCATAAGCTGCTTGATTTTCGGATTTCTGCCTTAAAAGGCTGGTAGAATGCTGAAAATGCATGAAAGTATAAGCGCGGATTTGGTTGTTTTTGCGTCTTTTCGTATCGTTTCTGTATGCAATTACATTTTGTTATTTGTTATAATTACCATGTAATCGAGAAAACCACCGATTATTTTGGTAAAAATTCACATGGTGACAGATTTTCTTATGTGCAATATTATCAAAAAATATATGAAATGGGAGGACATTTTAAATGAAAAAGAAAGTTTTATCAGTTTTACTTGCAACTGCTATGACAGCGACATTACTGGTTGGCTGTGGCGGTAGCAGCGAAGAGGGTGCAGCAGCAAGTGCAGAAGCACCTGCAGCAGAGGCAGAAGCGCCTGCAGCAGAAGGCGGAGCATCCGAAGGCGGAAACAAATTGACCGTATATGCATGGGACGCAAACTTTAACATTCCTGCTCTGGAAGCAGCAGCTGCTGATTACAAAGCAAATGTTGATGATACCTTTGAACTGGAAATTATTGAGCAGTCTCAGTCATCTGACGTAGAAAATGCGATTACATTAGCAGCTTCTGCAGGAGATTACAGCACATTACCGGACATCGTTTTATTCCAGGATCACTGGATTCAGAAATATGTAGCAGATTATCCGGACGCATTTGTTCCGGTTGATGATGCAGACGTTGATTGGAATGACTTCGGTGCAGAAAAGCTTTCCTATTCTACAATCGGTGGAAAACATTATGGATTCCCTGTAGATAACGGTACTGTAGTATTCGCATACAGAGTTGACCTTCTGGAAGAGTGCGGATATACATTGGACGATATGACAGGTATTTCTTGGGCTGACTTTATTAAAGTTGGTGAAGAAGTTTACAACAAAACAGGAAAATACTTACTTTCCATGGACGGTGACGGAAACGACCTGATTTACATGATGCTTCAGGCAGAAGGCGAATCCCAGTTCAAGGATGGCAAGCCAAACATCGTAAACAACGCAAAGCTTGTTGAAATCATCAAAATCCTTGATGAAATGCTTGACAAAAACGTATTATATCTGGCAAATGACTGGTCCGGATACACAGATCAGACAATTATCGGAGACATGGTTGCAGGTGTTATGAACGGTAACTGGATTATTCCTACAATCGAACAGGTTGCTGAAAACTCCGGAAAATGGGAAATCACATCTCTTCCTACAATCGCAGGCGGTGAAGGCTATGCTTCCAACGGTGGTTCTTCTCTGTACATTACAGCTAACTGCAAAAACACAGACCTTGCAAAATCTTTCTTAGCTTATACATTTGGTGGAAGCAGCGTTACATATGATGCAGCATTAAAAGATGGTGGTGTTATCACAACATGTATCTCTGCAGGTGCATCTGATGTTTATAATGAAGGCGTTGAGTACTTCAACAATCAGCCAATCTACGCAAAAATCGTAGAAATGGGATCTCACGTACCGGTTATCGAACAGAGTGATTATCACTACACATGCCGTACACAGGTTGCAACAGCACTCATCAATATTCAGAATGGTGAAGATGTTATGACAGCACTTCAGGCTGCTGAAGATCAGTTGAACTTTGAAATGGGCAACTAATTTTTGAACTTTTTTATGAAACATATAGTGGGTAACGGGGAATCGGTTTTCCGACTCCCCGTTTCTACAAAGAGGAGGGTTAACCTTGAAAAGCAAAAAACAGGGTAAAAGCATTACGGCAAAACAGCAGGCTGCCGGTTGGGCATTTTTAACCCCTGCAACACTTTTGATTGTCATCATGAGTTTTTATCCGATGATTCAGGCATTTATTATGGCTATGAAGACCGGATCCAGTGCAAACATGAAATGGGCAGAGCCTGTCACATACAACTTTATGCGTATGTTTCAGGATAAAGTATTCATTCGTTCTATTGGAAACACTTTTCTTTACTTATTAATTGAAGTACCGATTATGCTTGTGCTTGCGATTTTACTGGCACAGCTCTTAAATAATAAAGATTTAAAATTTAGAGGATTTTTCCGTACCTGTGTATTTTTACCATGTGCAACATCACTGGTATCCTATGCATTGATTTTCAAATCATTGTTTGCTACACAGGGTCTGATAAATTCGATTTTGGTTAAGGTAGGAATTCTTCAGGACAATTTCAATTTCCTGGGAACTTCGTCTACCGCAAAGGCAATTATTATCATTGCATTGATTTGGAGATGGACAGGATACAATATGGTATTCTTTTTAGCCGGACTTCAGAATATTGAGTATTCCGTATACGAAGCGGCGAAAATAGATGGTGCGAGCGGTTGGAAAACATTCTGGAACATTACGGTTCCTCTGTTAAAACCAACCATCGTTATGACTGTCATTATGTCAATCAACGGTACATTGCAGTTGTTTGATGAATCAGTTAACCTGACAAAGGGAGGACCGGCACAGTCGACCATTACGATGTCACATTATATTTACCACAATTCCTTTGGGGAAGGTGCTACGAATTTCGGATACGCATCTGCGATGTCATTCTTAGTGTTTATACTGGTGGCAGTTCTTGCGTATATCAATATGAAAGTAGGTGATAAGCGTGACTAAGAAAAAACAATCATCTGCAATTCAGAGAAGGCTGATTCCTTCGTACATATTTTTAATTATTGTATCGTTTTTCTCTGTATTTCCGTTTTATTGGATGATTTCTGCAGCAACGAATAATACAGTGGATATTGCAAGAGGTAAGCTGACCTTTGGAAATCAGGCACTTGTAAATTTACAAAATTTGTTAGCCGGACAGGATTTGTGGAGAGCATTAGGAAACTCCTTCAAATATGCTTTTGTACAGACAATCGTGGCATTATTTATCTGTTCTCTGGCAGGTTATGGATTTGAGCTGTATCATGACAAATATAAGGATAAGGTATTTTCCATACTTCTGTTAGCGATGATGGTTCCGCAGGTGGCGACCATGATTCCGCTGTTTCGTATGATGTCACAGATGAAGCTGTTAAATACGGTATGGGCATTTATGCTGCCAACGATTTCTACACCGTTTCTGATTATGATGTTCCGTCAGAATTCCAGAAACTTCCCGGTGGATATTTTGGAGGCTGCGCGAATTGACGGTTTAAGCGAATTCAAAATTTATTTCAAAATGTATATGCCGGTTATGAAATCTACTTATGCGGCAGCGGCAGTTATTACATTTATGAATGCATGGAATGCATATTTATGGCCGAAGGTAGTTATGTCAGACAACAGAGCACAAACGATGCCGATGCTGCTTGCAAACGTAGCAAACGGCTATACCATTGATTATGGTATGCTGATGATGAGTGTACTGTTTTGTTCCATTCCGACCATGGTTATCTTCTTTGTATTACAGAAACAGTTCGCAGAAGGTATTACCGGTGCAGTAAAATAATAGGGATTTGAATTTATAGGGCAGATAACATAAGTTTATTTGCCCTTTTTATTAGAAAGGCAGGACTGGAAATGAAGACATTTGATATTGAGATTGTAAAAAATCCTTTGATTTTTCAGCAGAATCGTCTGGATGCACATTCTGACCATGTATGCTATGCTTCTCATGAGGAAAAGGTACAGAAAAACAGCAGCTATCGTTTTTCTCTGAATGGTCTTTGGAAATTTGATTATGCAAAAAATATGAATCTGGCTTTGGATGGCTTTGAGAAGGCAGAATATGACTGCAAAAACTGGGATGATATTTATGTGCCGGCACATATTCAGATGGAGGGCTATGATATTCCACATTACACCAATACGACTTATCCGTGGGAAGGCACAGAGTACATAAATCCGGGAGAAGTTCCTACTGAATTTAATCCGGTTGCAAGCTATGTAAAATATTTTATTTTGCCGGAAAATATGAAAGGAAATAAAGTATGTATTTCTTTTCAGGGAGTAGAAAGTGGATTTGCGCTTTGGTTGAACGGCAGCTATGTAGGATATAGTGAAAATTCCTTTGATCCGGCAGAGTTTGATTTGACTCCTTATCTGATAGAGGGAGAAAATAAGCTGGCAGTAAGAGTGTTTAAGTGGACGGCCGGAAGCTGGTGTGAGGATCAGGATTTTTATCGTTTTTCCGGTATTTATCGTGATGTATATTTGTACTGTGTGCCAAAGGCTCATGTACAGGATGTAAAGCTGGTTCCTACGCTGACGCAGGACTATGCAGTGGGAACACTGAATGTTGAATTAAAAACAGAAGGAAGCGGAAGTGTAGACTATAAGCTCTATGATGCGATGGTGTTTTCACATCTGACCGATGCGATGCTGCGTGAGGAACAGAAGGTGGTGGCAGAGGGCAAGCTGAGCTTTTCGACTATGGATGAAACCGCCGGACTTGTGGATGGAAGCTGTCAGATAGACTCACCGGCACTTTGGAGTGCAGAAGTTCCGGCTCTGTATTATCTGGTAATGGAAGTAAAAGATGCAGAGGGCAGTCTTGTAGAGGTAATTACTCAGAATGTAGGTTTCCGTCGTTTTGAAATGCTTGACGGACTGATGTGTCTTAATGGAAAGCGGATTGTTTTCAAAGGAGCAAACCGTCATGAGTTTAACTCTGCTACAGGCCGTGTGCCGGATAGAGAAGCAGTTGAAAAAGATATTATCACCATGAAGAAACATAATATTAATGCAATCCGTACAAGTCATTATCCGGATGACTCCTACATCTATGAGCTTTGTGATATGTATGGACTCTATATGATTGCAGAAAATAATATGGAAACTCACGGTAGCTGGGAGGCATATAACAAAGGCTATGTGTCTCAGGACTATATTGTTCCGAGAGACAGACAGGAGTGGCAGGATATGCTCCTTGACCGTGTAAACTCTTGTTATCAGAGAGACAAAAATCATCCTTCTATTTTGATTTGGTCCTGTGGAAATGAGTCCTATGGCGGCAAGGTGATTTATGAGATGTCAGAGCTATTTCGCAGACTTGACCCACATCGTCTGGTACATTATGAGGGAATCAACGAAGACAGACGCTATAATTCTACAAGTGATATGGAAAGTCGTATGTATACTTCGGTGGAGGATATTAAGCATTATCTGGAGACGGAAAAAGAGAAGCCGTACATCAGCTGTGAATATGTACACACGATGGGTAATTCCGGCGGAGCGATGCATAAATACACAGATTTGATGTATGAGAATCCTAGATACCAGGGTGGCTTTATCTGGGATTATATTGACCAGTCAATCTATAAAAAAGATCGTTATGGAAAGTGGTTTTTGGCCTACGGAGGAGACTTTGGGGACAGACCGACAGATGGCAGCTTCAGCGGCAATGGTATTGTCTATGGTGGTGAGCGTGAGCCTTCTCCGAAAATGCAGGAGGTTAAGTTTAATTATCAGAATATATCTGTTTCCTTTGCCGGAGATGGCTTTACTGTAAACAATAAAAATTTGTTTATGAATACAGAGGTTTATGATGGAGAAGTATTGCTGTTACAGGATGGAAAGGAAGCTTTGAAAATAAAAATGCCTATGTCGGTAGAGCCTCTTTCCGAAAAGACCTTTACACTTCCGGAAAAGATAACATCATATATACAAGCGACAACAAAATGGCAGGGAGGCAGTCCGGAGTTTGCGGTAACAGTTTCCTTCCGATTGAAAGAGAATACTCTTTGGGCAGAGGCAGGATATGAGGTGGCATTTGGTCAGCATATTTACAAAAAAGAGGTTCTTCCTTATCAATGTGATAAACCGGTTTGCTTTGTAAACGGTCATAACAATATCGGTGTAAAGGGTGAAAACTTCTCAGCAATCTTTTCAAGAGTTAATATTGGAATGGTTTCTTATGTATATGCAGGAAGAGAGATGCTGCCGAATACAATTCCGGTTCCAAACTTCTGGCGTGCACCGATTGAGAATGACGGCGGAAATCTGATGCAACAGCGCTATGCTCAGTGGAAGATTGCCAGCATGTA
>JAZNIP010000089.1:0-10748 GCA_045577575.1 Lachnospiraceae bacterium
GCAACAGGCGCTTCCTGTGTGGAAACTTATGATGCACTTGGAGGGCTTCGCAGCTTTGAGGAGCTTGAAGCACGAATTGATGCAGGTTGGGAAAAGAATCCGGTGAGGATTTAGAAAAATAAAAAAAGTGCTGACGAACTGTGATTGTTCGTCGGCACTTTTGGCGTATATGGTTTGTGCATAAACATAAGAAGAGTCGAAATTACAGCTTCAATTCCTCGTGCATATTGTATTTCTTTAAAATAGCATGTATTTTTTCGGTTGGAGTAATAACATTTGCAAATGAACTGTCATGGTTTGAAAAATCGATAATAGAAGCAAGGAATTTACTCATATCTGCCTCTAAGAAATAGGGTTTGTCCTTAATTTCAGGGGGCAGATAACATAGGTTTGTCGTAATGACACGATCAAAAACTCCTTTTTCAAAGGCTTCATCAAATATTTTCAGACCATTTGTAAAAAGACCGAAGGTAGTGCAGAGAAAAACTCGTTTTGCATTCATGGCCTTTAACTGCTTTGCTGTGTCCAAAATGCTTTCGCCTGAGGAAATCATATCGTCAATGATAAAGACGTCTTTTTCGTCGATGTTATCGCCGAGAAATTCATGGGCAACTATCGGATTTTTTCCGTTTACAATTGTAGAGTAATCACGTCGCTTATAAAACATACCCGTATCAACACCGAGAACACCTGCAAAATAGACGGCACGGCTTAAAGCACCTTCATCCGGGCTGATAACGATAGTGTGTTCTTTATCAATCGTTAAATCCGGCTCGTTGCGGAGCAGTGCCCGCAAAAACTGATAATGGGCAGTGAAGTTATCGAAGCCGGCAAGGGGAATGGAGTTTTGTACACGGGGATCATGGGCATCAAAGGTAATAATATTGGAAACACCCATAGCAACCAATTCTTCCAATGCATAAGCGCAGTCAAGAGATTCCCTTCCGGAGCGTTTATGCTGTCTTCCTTCATATAGAAACGGCATGATAACATTAATGCGGTGAGCCTTGCCGGCAGCTGCGGCAATGACACGTTTTAAATCCTGATAATGATCATCGGGGGACATATGGTTTGTGTAGCCGTTTACCTGATAGGTAAGGCTGTGATTGCATATGTCAACTAATATATAGAGATCTTTTCCACGAACGCTTTCATGAAAAACACCCTTTCCTTCCCCGGAACCGAATCGGGGACATTCAACATTACACAAATAGCTGCTTTCGGTATAACCGTGAAAAGCAGGATCTTTTTTTAGAAAATGATGGATATTACGACGATATTCCACAAGATAATCATTGACCTTGCGACCAAGTGTTTCTGCGGAACGCATAGCAACCAATTTTAGCGGAGCAACCGGTAGAGCGGACTCCAATTTTTCGACATTTGGCATGACGACCTCCAAGAAATGATTATATTCTACACCATAAATTTTATATCATTATGTTAGTGACACGTCAAGAAAATTCTAGTAAAATGAAATGAATAAAGGAGTAGACAGAATGAAAGAAAAGGGACATCGGATAAAGGAAGTTCTGCCGGAAGGCATTGCTCAGGAGCTGGAAATCGAACCGGGGGACCGACTGATTGCCATAAACGGACAGGAAATTACCGATATTTTTGATTATCAGTATTATATACAGGATGAATATATAGAGGTTTTGATAAAAAAGCCTTCGGGAGAAGAGTGGCTTTTGGAAATTGATAAAGAATATGACGAGGATTTGGGTGTAGAGTTTGAGAATGGTTTAATGGATGATTACCGTTCTTGTCATAACAAGTGTATTTTTTGTTTTATAGACCAGATGCCAAAAGGGATGAGGGAGACGCTTTATTTTAAGGATGATGATTCCCGACTTTCCTTTTTGCAGGGTAACTATGTTACATTAACGAATATGTCAGAGCATGATATTGAGAGAATTATCAAATATCATCTTTCACCGATTAATATATCCTTTCAAACGACCAATCCTGAGTTGCGTTGCAAGATGCTGAACAACCGTTTTGCAGGAGAAGCACTGAAAAAGGTGGATAGACTGTACGAGGGCGGTATTGTGATGAATGGGCAGATCGTTCTTTGCAAAGATGTTAATGACGGGGAAGAGCTGGAGCGAAGCATTAGCGATTTGACGAAATATATTCCGCTTTTGGAAAGTGTATCGGTCGTACCGGTAGGCTTGTCAAAGTACCGGGAGGGCTTATATCCGTTGGAGCCTTTTACAAAAGAGGATGCGCTCCGGGTTCTTGCAACGATTCATTCCTGGCAGGAAAAAATATATGCGGAGCATGGGACTCATTTTATTCATGCCAGTGATGAATGGTACATTTTAGCAGGATTGCCGATGCCGGAAGAGGATCGGTATGACGGATATTTGCAGTTGGAAAACGGTGTTGGAATGCTGAGACTTCAGGAGGAGGAGTTTGCGGAGGCTCTTGCGGAGATAAAGAAAAGCGGTTATGTGCTTTCGAAGGAGCGTCATGTGACAGTGGCGACGGGACGTTTGGCAGCTTCTTATATGGAAGCAATGGCAAAGCAGCTTATGGTGGCGTTTGAAGGGCTTAAGATAGAGGTTTGTTCGATTCGCAATGATTTTTTTGGAGAAATGATTACTGTGTCGGGGCTTTTAACCGGTGGTGACATTATGGAGCAGCTAAAAGGAAAAAATCTCGGAGATGTGCTTCTTTTGCCGCAGAATGTACTACGAAGCGGAGAGACGGTTTTTCTGGATGATATAACATTGGAGGAACTGGGAAATGCTTTACAAGCCGAGATAAATATTGTAAAATCAAGCGGGCATGATTTTGTAAGAAAGGTGCTTGGAATAGAGGAAATCCGATAGTTCGGATTAAAGGAGAAGGAAAATGAGTAATAAAAAAGGAAGACCCATCGTAGCAGTTGTAGGCAGACCAAATGTGGGTAAGTCCACTCTGTTTAATTCTCTGGCGGGTGAAATGATTTCTATTGTAAAAGACACGCCGGGCATTACGAGGGATCGAATTTATGCGGATGTAACCTGGCTGGATAAGGCCTTTACATTAGTGGATACAGGTGGTATTGAACCGGATAGTAAGGATGTTATTTTATCCCAGATGCGGGAACAGGCACAAATTGCTATTGATACGGCAGACGTAATCTTATTTATGACGGATGTACGTCAGGGAATGGTGGATGCAGATTCTAAGGTGGCTGATATGCTGCGACGTTCCCATAAGCCGGTCATTCTGGTGGTGAATAAGGTGGATGATTTCAATAAATTTATGCCGGATGTGTATGAATTTTATAATCTTGGAATCGGAGACCCTATACCAATCTCTGCAGCCAGCCGATTGGGAATCGGAGATCTTCTGGATGAAGTGATTTCTTATTTCCCGGAGGATGTTGGTGACGAGGAAGAGGATGAAAGACCGAAAATTGCCATTGTCGGAAAACCAAATGTAGGAAAATCCTCCATCATCAATAAGCTGATTGGAGAAAACAGAGTGATTGTATCGGATATTGCAGGTACGACCCGTGATGCTATCGATACTGAGGTAGTCCATAACGGAAAAGAATATGTTTTCATCGATACGGCAGGACTTCGACGCAAAAACAAGATTAAAGAAGAACTGGAGCGATTTATGATTATCCGTACCGTAGGTGCGGTAGAGCGTGCGGATGTAGTCGTTCTTGTGATTGATGCGACAGAGGGCGTTACCGAGCAGGATGCCAAAATTGCAGGAATCGCTCATGAAAGAGGAAAGGGCGTTATTATCGCAGTCAATAAGTGGGATGCCATTGAAAAGGATGACAAAACCATTTATAAGCATACAAACAAAATTAAAGAGGTATTGGCATATATGCCTTATGCAGAAATGATTTTTGTGTCTGCAAAGAGCGGACAAAGACTGCCTAAGCTGTTTGATTTGATTGATGTGGTGATTGAAAATCATTCCTTAAGAGTGGCAACCGGTGTGCTCAATGAAATTATGACGGAGGCAGTGGCACTTCAGCAGCCACCGTCAGATAAAGGGAAACGATTAAAGCTTTACTATATTACACAGGTATCGGTAAAACCTCCAACCTTTGTTATTTTTGTAAATGATAAAGAGTTGATGCATTTTTCTTATACAAGATACATTGAAAACAAAATAAGAGAGGCGTTTGGATTTAAAGGAACGCCACTTCGGTTCATCATAAGAGAGAGGAAGGAGAACTAAAGATGGAACGCATTATTTGTCTTATTATCGGATATGTATTCGGACTGTTTCAGACAGCATATATTTATGGAAAAGCGCATGGAGTAGACATTCGCCAGATGGGAAGCGGTAATGCCGGAACGACCAATACACTGCGTGTATTTGGTACAAAGGCAGGATTGATTGTTTTTGCGGGAGATGTCCTGAAGTGTGCATTGGCAGTTTTTGTTGCGAGAATACTGTATGGTTCTTCCAGAGCGGATATTGCATATCTTTTAATGATGTATGCGGCGATGGGAGCGAATTTAGGACATAATTTTCCCTGCTATTTACAGTTCCGCGGGGGAAAGGGAATTGCAGCAACAGCAGGTCTGATTCTTGCATTTCATCCGGCATTTATTCCGGTAGGAATTGTGCTGTTTTTCGGTGTATTTTTCACGACTCATTATGTATCTCTCGGTTCATTGCTTGTATATGCAGGTTTTATGATTCAACTGGTGGTAATGGGGCAGATGGGTGTGTTTGGCATGAGCCAGATTACGCTTTATGAAATGTATGCAATCGGTGCGTTTTTGATGATTATGGCATATGTGAAACACAGAGCCAATATTGTACGTTTGATAAAAGGTGAGGAAAGAAAAACCTATCTTTCCAAGAAAAGCGACCTATAATTATATCATATAAAATATATGTGCAGGAGGACATGAAAAAATGGCATCTATCGGTGTGATTGGTGCAGGCAGCTGGGGAACTGCACTGGCACTTTTGTTGTACAACAACGGACATGAGGTGACGATTTGGTCGGCACTTGAGGATGAGGTGAGACTGCTTCAGACAGAAAGGGAAAATCCGGATAAGCTTCCGGGTGTAAAGCTGCCCGAGGAAATGAGAGTGACCGGTGATTTAAAGGAAGCGATTGCAGGCAAGAATGTATTGGTGCTTGCAGTACCGTCGCCTTTTGTCAGAAGCACTGCCCACAGTATGAAAGATTTGGTAGAAAAGAACCAGATTATTGTTAATGTAGCAAAGGGTATTGAAGAAAAAACATTGATGACGCTGTCACAGGTTATTGAGGAAGAACTTCCGCAGGCAGATGTGGCGGTAATGTCGGGACCGACTCATGCGGAGGAGGTCGGAAAGGGAATTCCGACAACGATTGTTGTCGGGGCAGACAGCAGAAAAACGGCGGAATATTTACAAAGTATATTTATGAGTGAGGTGTTCCGTGTATATACAAGTCCGGATGTGCTTGGAATTGAGGTCGGTGCAGCGCTGAAAAATGTAGTGGCATTGGCGGCAGGGATTGCTGACGGTCTGGGCTATGGTGATAATACAAAAGCAGCATTAATTACAAGAGGTATCGCGGAGATTGGAAGACTTGGTACTGCTATGGGAGGAAAGGTAGAGACATTTGGGGGACTTTCCGGTATCGGGGACTTGATTGTTACCTGTGCAAGTATGCATTCCAGAAATCGTCGTGCCGGCATTTTAATCGGAAAAGGTTATTCCTATGAGGAAGCCATGAATGAAGTTAAAATGGTGGTGGAAGGGGTCTACTCTGCAAAAGCCGCAGTGGGGCTGGCTGAAAAATATGAAATACAGCTTCCGATTATTGAGCAGGTAAATGAAGTGCTGTTTCATGGAAAAAAAGCAGATGAAGCAGTAAAGGATTTGATGCTGCGTGATAAAAAAATAGAAAATTCGGAGATTCCGTGGGAAGTTTAAACAAATGAACAATGTGTTGCGTAAGCACACATATATAGAAGGAGAAGAGTATGGCAGGAAACAATTTTTCAAGTACAAAGGAATATGTAGCTTCCGAGGAGCTGATGGCAAGTGTGAATGTGGCAATTGCCCTGCAGAAACCGCTTTTGATAAAGGGAGAGCCGGGAACGGGTAAAACGATGCTGGCGGAAGCCGTTGCAAAATCGCTTGGCAAAAAACTGATTATTTGGAATATTAAGTCTACCACAAAGGCACAGGATGGTCTGTATGTATATGACACGATTCAGCGTTTGTATGATGGTCAGTTCGGTGAGGAAGGTGTGGACGATATTTCTCGTTATATTAAGCTTGGAAAGCTGGGAGAAGCCTTTGACAGTGAGGAACAGGTCGTACTTTTAATTGATGAAATTGATAAAGCTGATTTGGAATTTCCAAATGATTTATTGTGGGAATTGGATCAGATGGAATTTTATATTCATGAAACAAAACGTACGGTGAAGGCAAAACAGCGACCGATTGTTATCATTACCTCCAATGCAGAAAAGGAGTTGCCGGATGCATTTCTGCGCAGGTGTATTTTTCATTATATTGAATTCCCGAATGCACAGTTGATGGAGGAAATTGTAAGAGTTCATTATCCGAATATTGAAGACAATATTTTACAAAATGCAATGGAAGCATTTTATGATATCCGTTCCATGCGTGATATCCGTAAAAAACCAAGTACATCCGAGTTGATTGACTGGATTAATGCATTGCAGATAGGGGGCATTTCTGCAGACTGTATTCGTGAGAAACTGCCGTTTATCGGTGTGGTAGTGAAAAAGGATGAGGATTTAAACACAGTACTCCATAGGGTGGACTAATATGTTTCATAAATTTTTTACAATTTGTAAGGCAAAGGGTTTAAAAATTACATTAAGTGAATGGCTCACGCTTCAGGAGGCTCTGGATAAAGGGCTTGCAGGAAGCAGTCTGACCGATTTTTACTATCTCGCCAGAATGATTCTTGTAAAAAGTGAAGTAGAATTTGATAAATTTGATATGGCATTTGAAGAATGCTTTAAAGGTGTGCAGTCTGATAATGCTTTGACCAATCAGATGCTTCGTTGGCTCAATAAAGAAGAGATGAATGAGAGACTGCAAATAGAAGAAAAGCAGTGGCTCAATCAGCTGGAGGAGATTAAGGTCGATAAAGAGGATGTGGAGCAGAAGTTCAAGGATCGTCTGAAGGATCAGGACAGTGAGCACAATGGCGGCAGTTATTGGATTGGTACGATGGGTAAAACTTCCTTTGGTAATACCGGCGGTAATGTGGGTGGTGTCCGCGTAGGCGGACAGACAGGCTATCAGTCTGCATTTGCGGTAGTAGGGGAACGACGTTTTCGGGATTTTCGAAATGATAGGGTATTGGATAATAGGCAGTTTCAACAGGCACTGCGTCGACTTCGTCAGTTTTCTACTAAGCTTGATATTCCAAAGACAGAGTTGGATATTAACGGCACGATTGATAAGACCTGTAACAATGGCGGCTGTCTGCAGATTGTAATGGAAAAACCTAGAAAGAATGCGGTAAAGCTATTACTTCTGATGGATTCCGGCGGTACGATGATTCCGTATACAAGGCTGTTAAATGATTTGTTTCATTCGGTAAATAAGTCAAATCATTATAAAGATGTTAAAGTATATTATTTTCATAATTGTATTTACAGTCATCTTTACAAGACTCCGGAATGCGATAATGGTGATTGGGTGGAGACCGAATGGCTGTTCCGCAATTTGGACAGTGACTATAAGGTAATTATTGTCGGAGATGCGGCAATGGCACCGGAGGAACTGTATTCTACCAGTGGTAATTATCGCGGACCGAACGGTGGACTTTCCGGTATGGATTGGTTGTTGCTTCTTAAAAAACACTATAAAAAGGTTGTCTGGATGAATCCGAAAATGGCACCGGGGCGGGCACCGTGGCGAGAAGCAGAAACAGCGATTAAAGAGATTTTTCCAATGTATAAACTTACAGTAGATGGTTTGAATCAGGCAATGACGGTGCTGATGACACAAAAAAGGCGTTAAGAGGAGTGTTGTTAAGAATCATTTGACAAAAAAAGGTATATCTGATACTATCGGTTAAGTTGAGGTGTTTGGATGAAACTGACAGTGCAGAGAAAATACATATGTTTTTTATTGATGGTTATACTGGTAGTTTCAGGCATGTGTTTTGATACAGTCAAGGCAGATGCCTATTTTTTGTTTGAAAAAGCTGCTAACGAGAGCAGTATGTCATATATAAATAAAAGCGCGACAGTAAAGCAGCATGCCTATGTAGAAGAACAGGCTGAAAAAAATGAAATTTGCAGTGTGTCAGAACGCATCGGCGGTCGTAGAGAAACAAGAGCGAGAAATGCGAATGGAAATGCTTCTTTGCAGTCTGTTTTGTTATCAGAAAGTCAATTACAGTTTTATCGTGAGGCAGCACGTTTTATTCTACCTAAAAATACAATGAGTGCTGCTATTATCAGTTACGTTCATCATCAGGACGGTTCAAAAGAATAATCACTACAATAGGAAAACAAAAGAAAGAAAACCTATGTTGATTGACATAGGCTTATTTTCGCGTTCAAAAAATGTATAGTAATAGGAGGAATGTTGTAGTGATAGCACAGGTTTTAGCGGTTGCGATTTTTGTTGTAATGTTTGCGCTTATCGTATCCGAAAAGATAGAGCGTCATTTAGTTGCTATGGGCTGTGGGCTTTTGATGCTTATTTTAGTATTTGGAGTTTGTATGCAGAGTATGGCTGCAGTTTGGGAGACTTTGAGTATCGGTGGAATTTTTGAGCCGGGATTTTGGTATCTGGCGGCAGGAGAAGCTGAAGAAGCATCTGCAGGAATCAATTGGGCAACGATTATATTTATTGCCGGAATGATGGTCATGGTAGAAGGAATGGGGCATGCAGGCTTTTTCCGTTGGCTCTGTTTATGCATTGCGAAAGCGGTAAAATATCAGACGATTCCGATTTTTATTACTTTCATGCTGATGTCTTTTGTCCTTGCTATGTTTATTGACAGTATTACGGTTATTTTATTCCTTGCAGCTGTTACGGTTGAATTGGCACAGTTGCTTGGTTTTTCACCGGTTCCGGTTATTTTGGCAGAAATATTTTGCGCAAATCTTGGAGGCAGTGCTACTATGTGTGGTGATCCACCAAATATTATTATCGGAACATCACTTGGCTATACATTTGGAGACTTTGTAAGTAATACGGGTGTGATTGCGGTAATTTCCCTTGTATTTGTAATTGTATATTTTTACATATGCTGCCGGAAAGAATTGAGTGTACAGACAGGAAATGGAAAAACAGTATCTTATCCTTCACCGGAAAGTGCAATTACAAACAAAAAAAGTTTTATATTTAGCAGCCTGATTTTTGCGGCAGCCGTTATTTTACTTGTAACTCATGCACAGACCGGACTTACTGTTGCAACAATCGGTTTGGGAATCGGAGTAATTACTTTGCTTGCGGCAGGCAAAGATGCATTGATGCTTTTGAAAAAAGTTGATTATAAGACATTACTTTTCTTTATCGGATTGTTTATTGTGGTAGGCGGTTTGGAGCAGACCGGTGTGTTAAAGGTAATTGCTGACTTTATAGCGAAGGTAAGCGGTGATAATGTACTTTTGATGATTGCGATTGTACTTTGGATTTCTGCGATAGCAAGTGCTTTTGTGGATAATATTCCGTTTGCGGCAACGATGATTCCGATTATTAAGACGTTATCAGTGACCTCCGGTGTAGAACTACCGGTATTGGCCTGGACACTTGCCATCGGTACGGATATTGGTGGAAGTGCGACACCAATCGGGGCTTCGGCAAATGTAGTAGGAATTTCGGTTGCTTCCAAGAGCGGACATATGATAGGATGGGGAAAATATTGTAAATATTCCGCTCCGGCAACTATATTGGTTGTTGCCATTTCTATGGTATATATATATGTACGATATTTTTAAGGAGGGAAAGGTATGGAGAAACAATTAATCATTTCTGTGGGGCGTGAATTCGGAAGCGGTGGCCATGTAATTGCGGAGGAGCTTGCTAAAAGATTTGAAATTCCTCTTTATGATGAAAATTTGTTGGTTAGTATTGCAGATGAAAACGGTCTGAATCACGGAGAATTAAAAAAGTATGACGAAAAACCGAAAAACAGATTGTTTTATCGGACAGTCAGCGGTCATTCCAATTCACCGCAGGAGAACGTGGCAAATATCCAGTTTGATTATCTGAAGAAGATGGCATCGGAAGGAAAATCCTTTGTAATTGTAGGAAGATGCTCGGAAACAAAGCTGAAGGAGTTTCCGGGACTGGTATCCATCTTTGTTTTGGGAGATAAGCAGGAAAAGGCAAAGCGTGTTATGGAGAAATATGAGCTTACCGAGGACGAAGCAAAGCAGTTAATGCAGAGAGAGGACTGGAAGAGAAAATCTTATCACAACTATTACTGCAAGGGAAAATGGGGAGACTCCAGAAATTATGATTTCTCCATCAACAGCAGTAAGCTTGGAATTGAGAAAACTACGGATATTGTAGAAATGTTTATTCGTCAGAGACATTGTTAAAAAAGGATATTGGTCATAATTAAGCTGCCCCTTTCATACATTACAGTAAGTATGGAAGGGGTAATTTTATGGACACAGGTACAATGCAGGAATATGATTTATACAAGGATATTAAGCTCAGATGCGGAGGCGAGATTTATCTGGGAATTGTAGGTCCGGTCCGCACCGGGAAATCTACTTTTATTAAACGTTTTATGGAAACGTTGGTGTTGCCCAATAAAGTCGGATGTAGCC
>JAZNIP010000090.1:0-2790 GCA_045577575.1 Lachnospiraceae bacterium
GACCGCTTGGCCTCCGACTTCGCTGCGGTGGTAACAAGATATTTCGGCGGGACGTTGCTCGGTACGGGCGGACTGGTCAGAGCCTATACTCAGGCGATGCAGGAGGCGGTAGACGGATGTACCATTGTAACAATGCGTTACGGTATCCGTTATCGGATAACAGCGGATTATACCCTGACAGGAAAGCTACAGTATTTGTTTGCGAAAAGACAGATTACAATTGAGGATACGGTTTATACTGATAAGGTAGAATTTCATGTACTTGTGCCGTTTGAGGCAGAAGCGGACATGAAAAAGGATATAATAGAAATTGCGGCAGCCAAAGCAGGAATCGAAAAAGTAGAGGAAACTTATTACGAGGACAAATGTCGGAAAGCATGATGGCATGCCGATAAAAGAAAAATAGCAAAGGCAGGTGGACAGCATGGATGAACTGAGAGAAGAAATGCAAGAATTAAGAGAACTGCTGGAAACAAAGCAGTATACAAGGCTCAGACAGAATCTGGCAGAGTTGAATGATGCGGATATTGCGGCATTCATGGAAAGTCTGGATGAAGAGGACTTGCTCAAGGTATTCCGCATTTTACCTAAGTCGATTGCGGCAGACGTGTTTGCTTATTTGGAAGTGGACAATCAGCAGATGATTATTACAGGCTTGTCCGATAAGGAAGCTGCAAACATTATCGACAATCTGATGGCAGACGATGCGACAGACCTTTTGGAGGAAATGCCTGCCAACATTGTAAAAAAGATACTTGCAAGTGCAAGCCCGGAAACGCGGCGTGACATTAATCATCTGCTGCGCTATCCGGAAGACTCGGCCGGAAGTATTATGACGGTGGAGTATGTAGATTTAAAAGAAAATATTACGGTAAAGGAAGCAATTGAAAGAATCCGCAAAGTGGGTGTGGACAGTGAGACCATCAACATCTGCTATGTACTGGACAGCAAGCGTACGCTGGTTGGTACGGTAGCGTTGAGATATCTGCTTATCAGCCCGGAAGACGAAATTATCGGGGATATTATGCATGAAAATGTTATTTCTCTGAATACCCTGATGGATCAGGAGGAGGTTGCCAGACAGTTCCAGAAATACGACTTTACCTCTATGCCGGTTGTGGACAATGAGAATCGTCTTGTAGGTATCGTCACAGTCGATGACGTTGTGGATATCATGCAGGAAGAGGCTACCGAGGATATGGAAAAGATGGCAGCTATCGTGCCGTCGGATAAGCCCTATATGAGGACGGGAGTATTTGAAACCTTTCAAAAAAGAATCCCCTGGCTTTTGCTCTTAATGATTTCAGCTACGTTTACCGGAAGAATTATTACTTCCTTTGAGGATGCGCTCAGTAGCTGTGTTGTACTGACTGCGTTTATTCCAATGCTGATGGATACCGGAGGAAATGCGGGAGGACAGGCAAGCGTGACGATTATCCGCGGTCTTTCTCTGAATGAAATTGAATTTGCGGATATGCTAAAGGTTATTTGGAAGGAAAGCAGGGTGTCCTTTTTGTGCGGAGCTGTTCTGGGAGCGGCTAATTTTGTAAAGCTGCTGTTTTTGGACCGAGTTGGTTTTGAGGTGGCAGCAGTTGTATGTTTGACACTTGTGATTACGGTGTTCATTGCAAAGATTGTAGGTTGCAGCCTGCCGATGTTTGCAAAGAAGGTAGGCTTTGACCCGGCAGTTATGGCGAGCCCGTTTATTACAACGATAGTGGATGCCATTTCATTGATGGTATATTTTCAAATTGCCGCGAGTCTTTTGCAGCTCTAAAACGGAGCAGACGGATAAGGTAAAGAAAAATACGGTCGGCAGAGAGGATTATGGATATGAAACTGATTTCATGGAATGTAAACGGACTGCGTGCCTGTGTCGGAAAAGGATTTCTTGAGTTTGTCACCGAGCAGAGTCCGGATATTATGTGTGTGCAGGAAACAAAGCTGCAGGAGGGACAGATAGAGTTAGCGCTTCCCGGCTATTATCAGTACTGGAATTATGCTGAGAAAAAGGGGTATTCCGGTACAGCACTGTATACAAAAACAGAGCCTTTGCAGGTGACTTATGGCATCGGAATAGAAGAACATGATAAAGAAGGACGTGTTATAACAGCAGAGTTTGAGGAGTTTTTTGTAGTGACTGTCTATACGCCGAATTCCCAGAATGAGTTGGCGAGACTTCCTTATCGTATGGCGTGGGAGGATGCGTTTCTTATTTATTTAAAAGGGTTGGAAGAAAAGAAGCCGGTAATTTTTTGTGGTGATTTAAATGTGGCACATCAGGAAATTGACTTAAAAAATCCGAAGACGAATCGGAAAAACGCAGGATTTACTGATGAAGAAAGAGAAAAATTTACCGAACTGTTGAAGAATGGATTTGTAGATACCTTCCGTTATTTTTATCCGGATGCGGAGGGAATTTATTCGTGGTGGTCGTATCGTTTTAAAGCGAGAGAAAAGAACGCAGGGTGGCGTATTGATTATTTTGTTGTGTCTGAGTGTTTGAAGGAACGGCTAAGGGATGCGATGATTTACACGCAGATACAGGGCTCCGACCACTGTCCGGTCGGCTTGGAAATAAATGTTGAACGTATTGTGTAGAGGTAAGTAATAATTTGGTTTGTAATCTAATAAAGGCAGAAACATCACAATTTTCTTCCAGACACGTTTACACTCGGACGAAACGCAGCGGTACATAAGGCTGTAAAATACACAGCCTAAGTACCGGCGTTTCTTTACGGTCTGTCAGAAAATGTGATTGTTTCTGCCCATTTACGTTACAAACAAAAT
>JAZNIP010000091.1:0-2527 GCA_045577575.1 Lachnospiraceae bacterium
AATCATACATTGACGGAGAATACTTGGAATTTGTTAAATTCTGTGTATAACACAGCAACGTCCGGACAGGGATGTCCGGACGAATTGCGTGTGAGCATGGATGCGAATAAGCAATGGTTGCGTACGGTTTCAAAATGTAAACCAGAATTGTTACAAATTCCGTATTCGTAGTCCGTATGATTAGCAAAATGATATGCCGTTCGTATCTATGCATGATAATTCTTTAAATTTCTATTTCCTCCCCCAACTTTTCCCATGTTGCATATAGGGTTTCCAGTCTTTCCATATTTTCGTTCTTTTCTTTGGAAAGGGCGGTAAGCTTTGCTACGTCAGTACAGTTTTCCGGAGCCGCCATCAGCTCATCCAGTTCTTCATTTCTGAGCTCCAGTGCTTCGATTTCGGATTCGGTCTTTTTTAATTCGTTTTCCAGCTTTCGTTTTTTTGCCTGCTGTTCTTTTTGAGATTTCCAATCTGTTTTGGCTTCGGTTTCTGCCGTGGAAGATGCTGAAGCGACAGAAGGGGAGGAGACACCGGAAGCAGATGCAGAAGAGAGAGAAGCTTCGCCAAGAGCCCCATCTATTTGTGTTTTCTTTTCTATATAATAATCATAATTTCCGAGATAACCGGTAAAGGTATGGTCGGACAATTCTAAAATGCGGTGCGCGGTTCGATTGATGAAGTAACGGTCATGGGATACATAGAGAACAGTTCCTTCATAATGGTTTAGGGCATCCTCAAGGATTTCCTTTGACATAATGTCCAGATGGTTGGTAGGCTCATCCAGAATAAGAAAGTTGGCTTCGGAAAGCATCAACTTTGCAAGCGAGACACGTCCGCGTTCTCCGCCGGAAAGGTCACGTATAAGCTTAAATACATCCTCTCCCGTGAACAGAAAGGCGGCAAGTGTATTGCGGATTTCTGTATTGGTAAGGGAGGGATAAGAATCAGAAATTTCCTCAAATAAAGTTTTTTCCGGATGGAGTACATGGTGCTCCTGATCATAGTAGCCTATTTGTACGTTGGTTCCGGTGCGAATTTTTCCTTCGTCAGCCGGAAGTAAGTCGTTTATTATTTTTAATATTGTAGTTTTGCCTGTACCATTGCTTCCGATAATTGCAACATGTTCTCCTCGCTTGACGGAAAAATGCAAGTTTTCGAACAGAGTATGGGAATCAAAGGCCTTTTTTAAAGAAACCACGTCGAGGACATCATTTCCGCTGACGATACGGGGAGTCAGACGCATTTTCATATCCGCCTTTGTTTCAAGCGGTTTTTCAATGCGTTCAATTTTATCCAGCATTTTTTCACGACTTTCCGCGCGTTTGATGGATTTTTCCCGATTAAAGGATTTCAGTTTTTCGATAACCTCTTCCTGATGCTTGATTTCCCGTTGTTGATTTTGGTAGGCATTCCATTTGGAAATCCGCAGCACTTCCTTTTTAGCCGCGTAGTCGGTATAATTGCCGGAAAAAACGGTGGCTTCCGACTGGTCGATTTCGATAATTTTGGATGCTATGCGGTCAAGAAAATAGCGGTCATGGGAAACGATAAGTACAGCTCCCTTATAATTTAGTAAATAAGTTTCCAACCATGCAATGGATGCCATATCCAGATGGTTGGTAGGCTCATCCAGTAAAATTAAGTCGGGCTTTTGTAGCAGCAGCTTGCCGAGTGCCACACGGGTCTTCTGACCGCCTGAGAGAGTAGCGACCTTTTTGGAATAGTCTTTTTCAGCAAAGCCAAGTCCTTTCAGTACACCGAACAGTTCGCTTTTGTAGGCATAGCCGTTTGCCATTTCAAACTGGTGAGTCATGGAAGCGTAGCTTTCCATCAGTGCATCCAGTTTGTCACCCTTTACATGCTTCATTTCCAGTTCCGTATCACGAATTTTTTGTTCCAAATCGATTAAATCCTGCTTTACGGAAAGCAGCTCATCGTAAATCGTGTTTTCGCTGTCAAAGGTAACAAGCTGTGGCAGATAGCCGAGCGTTTTTCCTTTTGTTAAAGCAACGACACCTTCATCGGCAGACATTTCGCCTGCGATAATGCGCAGAAGTGTAGTTTTCCCGGCACCGTTAATACCGATGACGGCAGCTTTTTCATAGTCCTCTATATGAAAAGAACAGCGATTTAAAATCGCCACTTCACCAAATTGTTTTTTGATATTCTGACATGATAAAATCATTGTAATTTCCTCCCATAGACCATTCCATTTTAATGGAAATGCATTTTAAATACAAGTCTGCAATTCATTGACAGGAATTTAACATTCTTATATAATAAAAACTAGTTGAATGCGAAATCAATCGGGGGCGTACAGAATGGAAAGAAAAGGAATTTCCCAAGCGGTTATCAGCAGATTGCCGAGATACTTCCGTTATCTCGGAGATTTAAAGGACGAAGGGGTAGAAAGAATTTCTTCTCAGGATTTGAGCAAGCGGATGCAGGTGACGGCATCCCAGATTAGACAGGACTTTAATAATTTCGGAGGCTTTGGTCAGCAGGGCTACGGATATAATGTAGAATA
>JAZNIP010000092.1:0-7014 GCA_045577575.1 Lachnospiraceae bacterium
ATCACTTATTTGTTGGAGCTTTTTGGATTAAAAGAAAAAAGCAAAGAGATGAATGATGCGACAAGTGTGTCGGAAATGATAGATGCGCCAGAAATGACAGGCGCGTCAGAAAAAGTTAGCAAAAGTAATATGTTAGGTATGGGTGTTATTGCGACAACTGTCATAAGTAATTCTTACAGTGAAACTTATATAGAACAGGAGCAGACATCATTTCAGACAACAGGAAGCGTGGTTACAGCAGATGGCAGGAGAATTTCGTTTAATCTGGAGCTGGAAATGAGTCGCAGTTTTCAGACGACTTATGAGGAAGGTTATGAAACTCTGTATCAGAGTATGAATTTTTGCGACCCACTTGTAATTAATCTGGATGGAAATGTTGCCTCCGTATCAGACCAGAAGTTTTTATTTGATATTGATGCAGATGGTATATTGGATACGATTTCAGAGCTGAATGCAGGAAGCGGATATCTGGCAATCGATAAGAACCGGGATGGAACGATTAATGACGGAAGCGAGCTGTTCGGACCGGAAAGCGGAAATGGTTTTGCAGATTTGGCACAGTATGATGAAGACGGAAACGGTTGGATTGATGAGGGCGATAGCATATGGGATAAGCTGCTTATCTGGACTAAGGATGAAAATGGAAAGGATAAGCTGTATCATGTTTCCGAAAAAGGTGTGGGAGCAATCTGCCTGCAGAATCAGTCTACGAATTTTTCCCTGAATTCATTGCGGAATAATCAGACAAACGCTATGATACGAAGCACGGGAATCTTTCTGTATGAAAACGGGGATGTAGGAACGCTTCAGCATGTAGACATGGCGAAATAAGAAAAGTATGTATGAAATAAGAAAAAATTGCATAGGCTTTAGAAAAGAACAGCGGTGTTTTTTATGAAGGAAGCCTGTAGGAAGCAATTTTACGGAATGAGAAAAAGAACTGTGACCGGAAAGAAAAAAATGCCGGGAACAGTTCTTTTTTTGTGTGGACTGACCTTGCTTGTCGCTTTTATTTGTATAAAAGGGGGTATAAAAAAAGAAAACTCTGTCTCGGATTATATTATTTTACGGGAAAGTCTGGCGGGAACAGAAAAAATTGCGCTGGAGGAATATTTGGTGGAAGCTGTTGCATCGGTGGCAGGGCAAGGAATGGAAGAGGAAGCCTGTAAGGCATTGGCAGTACTGCTGCGAACCAATGCTGTGTATGTGGCAACGCAGGAAAAACGCAAGTGCCTTACCTGTGAAGAGGTCGGACTGGAAACAATCAATTTGGAAATGCTCTATGGTGAGTGGGATGAAGAGCAGAAAAGTGAATATGAAAAAATAAAAGCTGCCGTAGCAGATACCGCAAAGGAGAGCTTGCAATATGAGGGGATTATGGTAGAGTTACCGTATTTTCCGTTGAGTGCAGGAGAAACCAGAGAGGGTGAGCAGCTTGGAGCGGCAGGTTATCCTTATGTGAAATCTGTAGCATGTCAGGAGGATGTGTTTGCAGCAGGATACAGGCAGGAAATTATGCTGTCTGCAGGTGAATTGAAAGAAAGGTTGGAAACGATATTTGACACAAAAGAAGCGGTTCAGTGGAATGATATTGTATTTGAGACGGATTCGTCAGGATATGTCCAAACAGCAGCATGGAGAGAAACGATTGTTTCGGGAGAATGCTTTCGGACAGGTATGGGATTTGCTTCTGCCTGCTTTTCGGCACAGGAGCACGGAGAGGGCGTGTGCGTTGTGACAAAGGGAGTAGGACATGGATTTGGAATGAGCCTTTATACGGCAAATGAAATGGCGAAAAACGGAAGCAATTATCGGGAGATATTACTCTATTTTTTTCCAGATTGTGAAATTACAAAAAACTGAATAAAGGTAACGGAAGTGGTAAGACTAGGGATGAGGTGATAAGCATGAGAAGGAATCGCTCTACAATGAGAAAAGAAAGAATCATTATGTTGGCGTCCTCGGTATTCGTCCTGACGGCTTTGACCATGACCGGATTTTATGTAAAAGAAAAAAACGATGCGGAAAAAGACGGTTATGTAGTAGATATGAGCACTTTGGAGAAAAAAACCGAGGATAAAACAAAGGAAATTGCAGAATCAATGGAAAAAAACACATTAGAGGAAAGCTCTGTGAGAGGAAATGATTTGGATTATGATCCGAATTTTCAGGAAGCATCCTCGGGAGATGTGACAAATCCGTGGGAGTATTCTGCCAATAAGGATGTGGCAAAGGAAAATATAAAAGAGAATAACGATACCGAAGAGAAGAGTCCGGAGAATGCTCAGGCAGAAGAAAACGAAGAAATGGTGTCAGCAGAAGAGGCGGTACAGGAAACGGCATCAATGGAAGCCGCCAAAGCACTGTCTTTTCAGGAAAAGGATAATCTGGCATGGCCGGTAGCGGGAAATGTGCTGATAAACTACAGCATGGATAAAACAGTATATTTTCCTACCCTGCAGCAGTATAAATACAGCCCTGCTATTGTAATTGCAGCTTCGGAGGGAGAAAATATTACTGCGGCAGCGGACGGAAAGGTACTTTCCGTATCGGAGGATGCACAAATCGGTCAGTCAGTAACGGTGGATATCGGAAATGGTTATAAATTGACCTATGGGCAATTAAAGGATATTATGGTATTGCAGGGTGATGTTGTCAGTGCCGGTGATGTACTCGGTAAGGTAGCAGCACCAACTAAGTATTATAGTGTAGAAGGTCCGAATGTTTACTTTAAGCTGGAAAAGGACGGCGTGCCGGTCAATCCGCTTAGCTGGCTGGAATAATCAGTATGCATAAGGATGAAAGCAAAGGATAAGTAAGGGATAATCAAATGGAAAACTATACCTATATGGTAAAGTGCAGCGATGAAAGTCTGTATACCGGATGGACAAACAATCTGGAGAAAAGAGTAGCTGCACATAATGCCAAAAAGGGTGCAAAGTATACAAAGAGCCGTACTCCGGTAGAGCTGGTGTATTATGAAGTCTTTTCTACTAAGGAAGAGGCGATGCGCAGAGAGTATGAGATTAAGCAGTATACAAGAAAGGAAAAGGAAGCTCTTTTGCAGACATTTGCAAAAGATACCGGAAAAATGGAATAATGAAAGACAAAAAGAAGCATACTATTTCACTGATGAGGTGATAGTATGCTTTTTATTGAACATGGAACAATTTATCCGATGGCGGAGAGGATGCCGGAGAAAATAGAAAACGGAAGCATTGTTGTGGAAAGCGGCAAGATTGTGCGTGTCGGATGTGGATTTACTTACAGACAGTTGTGTCGGGAGATGGGACGTACAAGAGAAGAAATGGAGCAGGACATTTGTGTGGATGCAAAAGGTAACTGGGTATTGCCGGGAATTATAGAGGCTCATTGCCATATGGGAATCACGGAAGAAAAGAAGGGGATGGAGGGAGATGACTGTAACGAAACAGTAGACCCTGTTACACCGCAATTACGGGCAATTGATGCAATAAATAGCATGGATGCAGCCTTTGATGATGCGGTGCGTGCCGGAATTACTTCTGCGATGATAGGACCGGGCAGCTCTAATGTGGTTGGAGGACAGTTTGCATTTGTAAAGACAAAGGGGCGCAGAATCGATGATTTGATTGTGCTTGCTCCGGCTGCAATAAAGGTTGCCTTTGGGGAAAATCCAAAAGTAAATTACAGTGGACAGGGAAAATCCCCCTCTACGAGGATGGCGATTGCAGCCATGCTGAGGGAAGAGCTGACAAAGGCAGTGCAGTATCGTGAGGAAAAGGAAAAGGGAAAAGTGGATTTTGCGGCGGATTTGCACTATGAAGCATGGCTGCCGGTGCTTGAAGGAAAGATACCGTTAAAGGCACATGTCCACAGAGCAGATGATATTTTTACGGCAATACGGATTGCAAAAGAATTTGGGCTGTCTATGACTCTGGACCACTGCAGCGAAGGGCACTTGATTGCAGAGGAAATAAAGGAGAGTGGTTTTCCTGCGATTGTAGGTCCGGCACTTGCCAGCAGAAGTAAAATTGAGGTGCAGAATCTTGCATTCAAAACAGCGGGAGTTTTACAAAAGCATGGAGTAAAGGTGGCAATTATGACCGATCATCCGGTTTCTTTAATTGAATCGCTGCCAATTTGTGCAGGATTGTCTGTAAAGGCGGGATTACCCATGATGGAAGGACTTCGTGCCATTACCATTCATGCGGCAGAGATTTGTCGTGTTGCGGACAGAGTAGGAAGCCTGGAGGCGGGAAAAGATGCGGATATTGCCATTTTTGACGGAAATCCGATGGAGGTCTTTACCAATACATTGATGACGGTTATCAATGGAAAAATCGTATACCGGAGAGAGCAGTTTTAGCATTTTTCATGCCACTTTGTGCTCTTTACCAAATACGTCAAAAAGAGTATACTGTATAAATGGAATGTTACAGAGGCAAAAAAGATTTTGGAGAAAAAGCTTGAAAAAAAACAAAACAGTAATCCTGTTCGTTTGCATCTGCCTTTTCATAACGGGCTGCAGTACGAACCTGACGGGTGTGGGTTATACGGAAAAGGTGACGGAATACAGCTTTGAGCTGCCCACAGAGGAAGTGAATATTTCCTATGAGGTTCCTGTGATGACTCCGAATGTATTGATTGATCGGATGGGGTATGAAACCAATAATAATAAAATTATCCTTTTTAAGGGAACCGATTTACCGAGTACATTTACGATTCGGGATATGAAAAGTGGAGCGATTGTGTATACGGGCAGCGTCAAAGAGAGAGGTAACGGAAATACAGAAAATGAATATCATAGCTATGGAGACTTTTCGGATTTTAGACAGATGGGTAATTATTATGTCCAGATAGATAAATACGGAGAGTCATATCCTTTTATTGTGCATGATAATCTATACTATTCTCTTTTTATGAGAGCCTTCGGAAAGCTGTCAGCGATGCGTGGTGGTGCCTATGACAGTGAGGATGGTGGCTGGCAGATGACAGAAATGGGAGAAAACAGAGAAATGTCGGCGTGCCGATGTATGTACCAGCTATTGACCTCCTATGAAATTTTCCCGGAGGTTTATACGGATGATACAGGCATCCTGGAAAGCGGAAATGAAGTTCCTGATATTTTGGATGAATGTCGTTATGAAGCACAGTGGCTGATTTATCAGGCACAGATAAATCCGGACGGAAGTGCGGTCGCATCGGGATATCGTGCGGCTGTGTTGGCTAAATACGCATATCTGACCAAGAGTATTGACAACAGCTTTGCAGGAGAGTGCTTGAAGGCGGCAGAGGCTGCTTGGAAAAGTGCCGGAAAAGGGCTGACGGTAGAGGATGAGTTGTATGCGTTGGCAGCAGCAGAGCTTTATCGTCTGACCGGTGGCGGTCAATATCTGAAGGTGGCCGAAGAATTTCTGGGAAGCAGCACGCAGCAAAAAGGAAAAATGTCGGATGAGGAATTCTTCGCCGGTGTGGTTTATATGAAAACAAAGAACAAGGTGAAGGTGGAGCTTTGCGACAGTCTGATTGATAAGCTTATGGAAGAGGCAGAAGCAATTGCACTAAAATCCAAGCAGAATCCATTTTTTATTTGCACGGAAAAAAATACGATAGAGCGAAAAGTATTGTTGCAGGAGATGCTGCGTATTTGCGTTGTAAATCATATAATTACGAATCATGAGTACAATACAGTAATTGAAAATCATTTCCACTATTTGATGGGACGTAATCCGGATTCGGTTTGTCATGCGTCTTATTGGGAGGGGCAGGAAATGACTGTAACGGATATATTGAATGATCCGGTGGAAAATGCATCATTTATTTTTATGCTGAGCGAGCTGGTGAGCAGTCAAATCAGCAGATCTTAATAACGGGAGGAAGATTTATGAAAATAGTAGTATTGGCGGGAGGTATCAGTACAGAAAGAGATGTATCTTTGTGCTCCGGTACCATGATTTATAAAGCATTATGCAAAAATGGACATCAGGTAGTAATGCTGGATGTATATCTGGGATATACAGGCGGGAATGAAGCGGATATTTTTTCCTTAAAAAAGGATTGGGCAGCAGATGTAGGCGGTATCGGACAGGATAAGCCGGATATCGCGCAGGTGAAGGCACTTCGGCCGGACGGAGAGAAAAATTTCTTTGGTCCCAATGTGATAGAAATCTGTCAGCAGGCGGATGTGGTATTTATGGCACTTCACGGAGAAAACGGAGAAAACGGAAAGATTCAGGCGGCCTTTGACCTGATGGGAATTCGATATACGGGTACGGATTATGTAAGCAGTGCGCTTGCGATGGATAAGGCATTGGCAAAGGAGCTGTTTTTCCGAAACGATATTCCGACGCCGATGAGCTTTCGGCTTAGAAAAGGAGAAACAGAATCGGAAATGCCGGAATATCCTTGTGTGGTAAAGGTATGCAGTGGGGGCTCCAGTGTGGGAGTTTATATCTGTAAGGACAGTGTGGAATATGAAAATGCAAAAAAAGAGGCATATCTTTTTGATGAAGAGATTTTGGTAGAGCAATACATAAAGGGACGTGAATTTTCGGTAGGAGTGATAGACGGCAGAGCCTTACCGGTAATTGAAATTGCACCGCTTCAGGGCTTTTACGATTATAAAAACAAGTATCAGGCAGGAAGCACGATTGAAACCTGTCCTGCGGAGATTTCCGAAGCGGCAGAAAGAAAAATGAGAAAGACAGCAGAGGAGGTATTTCGAGTACTTCGACTGAAGGCTTACGCCAGAATGGACTTTATGATGAATGAGCAAGAAGAAGTTTTTTGCCTGGAGGCAAATACGCTTCCGGGTATGACACCAACGTCACTTTTGCCGCAGGAGGCTCAGGCAGAAGGAATGGAATTTGAAGCATTGTGTGAGCATTTGATAGAGGTGTCGCTTCGGAAATATGCGAAGTAATAGCGTCCGGTATAAGAGGGCGAGGGGGATTGAAAAAGAATAAGGGAAGCCATAGAGATTGGGGGAATTGTTATGATGAAAAATATGACCTTAGAGCATATTGCACAGGC
>JAZNIP010000093.1:0-5450 GCA_045577575.1 Lachnospiraceae bacterium
GGTTATGCCGGATTTGTGTCATGTCGCGCTTGTGGACATGTGATGAAATGTCCGCATTGTGATGTGTCCTTATCGGAGCATCTGGGCAGAAAGCTTATTTGTCATTATTGTGGTTATGTGCAGTCTGCGGTAAGTAACTGTCCAAAATGCGGCTCTAAGTATATATTAGGCTTTCGAGCCGGTACGGAGCAGATTGAGGAGCTTTTGCACAGGCTGTTTCCAAAAGCGAGAGTGCTTCGTATGGATGCCGATACGACAAGAAAAAAGGACAGCTTTCACAGGATTTTATCGGCCTTTGCAGAAGGGGAAGCGGATATTCTGGTTGGAACACAGATGATTGTGAAGGGACATGATTTTCCGAGGGTAACATTGGTTGGTATATTGGCGGCAGATTTATCCCTCCATGCGGGAGATTATCGAGCCGGAGAACGTACCTTTCAGCTGTTGACTCAGGCAGCAGGCAGAGCAGGCAGAGGTGCATTGCCCGGTGAAGTGGTAATTCAGACCTATCAGCCGGAACATCACAGTATTCGTCATGCCTCTGAACAGGACTATGTAGGATTTTATGAGGAGGAGCTGGCATATCGGGAGTTGCTTGGATACCCTCCTGCATCTCATATGCTGGCGGTGCTTATTTTATCAAAGGAGCAGGATGCAGGCACAAAGTTGGGAAAATGGCTTGTGGAACAGGCACAGGACATGAACGAAGAGGAAAAGCCGCAGCTTCAGATTATCGGACCGGCACCTGCGTCTATCGGAAAGCTGGGCGATTGGTATCGTACGATATTTTATGTAAAATGCGGTAGCATGGAGCGTTTAATTGAAGTGAAGGATTGTCTGGAAGCTTTGACGGAAACAGAAAAGAGAACGGATGAGACCGTGCAGTTTGACTTTAATCCGATGAACAGCTATTAGATAATCAGAGCATAGTTTGATTATAGATATAAAAAGAAAACTGACATAAGATAAGGAAAAGAGTAAAAAGGAGAAACGGGTATGGCAATCAGAAATATCAGAGAAGCAGGAGAAGAAGTATTGACAAAGGTTTGCAAAGAGGTAAAGGAGATGACACCTCGTACAGAGCAGCTTATTGAAGATATGATTGAGACCATGTATGAAGCAAACGGAGTAGGATTGGCAGCACCACAGGTCGGCATTTTAAAGCGGATTGTAGTAATTGATACAACGGGAGAGGATTTGTATGTACTTATCAATCCGAGAATCATGGAAACAAGCGGTGAACAGACAGGGTATGAAGGGTGCTTGAGTGTACCGGGAAAAACAGGGATTGTGACGCGTCCGAACTATGTTAAGGTAAGAGCACTGGATGAAAATATGGAGCCTTTTGAATTGGAAGGAACGGAGCTGCTTGCCCGTGCCATCTGCCATGAGCTGGATCATCTGGACGGACACCTTTATGTGGAAAAGGTCGAGGGAGATTTGCTGGATACCGAAGAGGCAGAAGAGGAGTAAGGCGATGAAGATTATATTTATGGGAACACCGGATTTTGCGGTGGGAGCTCTGGAAGCGATTATTAAGGCGGGACACGAAGTGGTATGTGTGGTAACGCAGCCGGATAAGCCGAAGGGGCGTGGAAAGGAAATTCAGTTTCCTCCGGTAAAGGAATGCGCTCTTCGTTATAATATTCCGGTATTTCAGCCGGTAAAAATCAAAACAGAGGAAGCGGTGGAGGTACTTCGGGGGTACGATGCGGAGCTGTTTGTTGTAGCAGCCTTCGGGCAGATTCTTTCTTCCGAAATTTTGCATATGCCGAAATACGGCTGTATTAATATTCATGCTTCGCTGCTGCCGAAATATCGGGGAGCGGCACCCATTCAGTGGGCGATTCTGGATGGAGAAGAAGTAACCGGTGTTACGATTATGCAGATGAATGAAGGCTTGGATACAGGCGATATGCTGACTAAGACGATTGTGCCGATAACTTCTGAGGAAACCGGAGACAGTCTGCATGATAAGCTGATGGTGGCAGGTGCAAAGCTGGTGGTAGAAACGATTCCGATGATAGAGCAGGGAAGTCTGACACCCGAAAAGCAGGAGGATTCCCTTTCCTGCTATGCCAAAATGCTTCAAAAATCACTTGGCAGGATTGATTGGAATAAAGATGCGGTTACATTGGAAAGACTAATCAGAGGTTTAAATTCCTGGCCGGGCTCTTATACAAAATTTCGGAATAAAAACCTGAAAATATGGGAAGCAGAGTGCGGTGTCTCAGAAGATGAAAAAGCGATGCCCGGAGAGGTGATTGCAGTTACCAGAGAAAGGATAGAAGTACAGACAGGAGAGGGCAGCCTGTTGTTAAAGAGTGTACAACCGGAGGGCAAAAAGAGGATGGCAGTAAAAGACTTCCTATTAGGATATCCGGTAAAAGCAGGGGAGAGATTTGGTGAGTAGCCGTCTGGATGGGCAGACGAGAAATCAGACAAAAGGAGAGATTTGTTATGATGCCATATTACGGTTACGGGTACGGATTGTATTTTGACCCAACTTATGTATTAGTATTAATCGGAGCGGTGCTTTCACTGCTTGCTTCCGCAAAGGTCAACAGTACCTATGCAAAATATTCGAGAGTACGCAGTATGACAGGGATGACGGGAGCACAGGCTGCACAAAAAATTTTGTATCATGCAGGAATTCATGATGTGCGGATAGAGCATGTAAGAGGAAATCTGACGGATCATTATGACCCGTCTGCAAAGGTAGTGCGTCTGTCGGATGCAACCTACAATTCTCCGTCAGTAGCAGCTATTGGAGTGGCAGCACATGAGTGCGGACATGTATTGCAGCATCATGAGGGCTATGCACCGTTAAAGCTGCGGACAACGCTTGTTCCGGCAGCCAATATTGGTTCTAAATTAGGAATTCCGCTGATTATAATCGGTATTTTATTTGGGGCGAATGCAACACTGGTAAACATCGGTATCTGGGTATTCTCTCTGGCGGTATTGTTCCAGCTTGTGACTTTGCCGGTAGAGTTTAATGCATCAAACAGAGCCGTGCAGATATTGGACAGTCAGGGTATTTTGGGTGGACAGGAGGTAGGACAGTGCAGACAGGTACTGAATGCAGCAGCACTTACTTATGTGGCGGCAGCAGCGGCCTCCATTTTACAGCTCCTGAGACTGGTGATTTTATTTGGAGGAAGAAGCCGTGACGACTAAAAACCGGCAGAATAGTAGTGTTAATATACGCGACCTGGCATTGGAGGCATTGCTTTCTATTGCCAGAGAGGAAGCCTACAGCCATGTGGTAGTAAGCGGTATATTGGACAAATACAATTATTTGGAAGTACAGGAAAAGGCATTTTTAAAAAGACTGATTGAAGGTACTTTGGAGCGAAGAATTCAGTTGGATTACTGTATTGATTTGGTTTCCAAGACTCCGGTAAAAAGGATGAAGCCACTAATTCGTGAGCTCCTTCGCATGAGTACTTATCAGCTGCTTTTTATGGACAGTGTACCGGACAGTGCGGTCTGTAATGAAGCAGTTAAGCTGGCGCAAAAGCATTCCTTTCATTCACTGAAGGGCTTTGTGAATGGTGTATTAAGAAATATCAGCAGGGGAAAGGAGCAGATTACTTATCCAGACAGAGAAACAGACCGGATAAAAGCACTTTCCATACAGTATTCTATTCCACCGTGGATGATTGAAAAATGGGATGAAGAGCAGGGGAAAGAACGGACTGAGCAGATTTTAGAGGGACTTTTGGAAGAAAAGCCGGTCACGGTGCGTCTGCGTACGGGACTTTCGGAAGCAGAGCTTATAGGGATTCAGACGGAATTGGAAAAAAGCGGGACACTGGTGAAAAAAAGTGTTGCGCTGCCTTTTGCGTGGTATTTGGAAAAAGCAGAAGGGCTTCGTAATTTTACGGCATTTCAAAATGGAAAGTTTACGGTGCAGGATATCAGCTCCATGCTGGCAGTGCAGGCGGCAGGCATCAGTCCGGGCGATTATGTCATTGACACTTGTGCGGCTCCGGGAGGCAAGATGCTGTTTGCTTCTGAACTGACCGGTGCAGACGGCAGGGTGTTGGCACGGGATGTTTCGGAGCGTAAGCTGCTTTTGATGGAAGAAAACAAAAACAGAATGCAGGCGAAAAATGTAATATTGGAGCATTTTGATGCCTGTACATACGACGAGGAGCAGGAGCAAAAGGCAGATGTGGTATTAGCGGATGTACCTTGTTCGGGACTTGGAGTTATCGGAAAAAAAAGAGATATCAAATATCGCGTAACCCCGGAGGGGATTCGGAGTCTGCCGGATTTACAGAAGGAAATATTGCAAACAGTACAGCATTATGTGAAGCCGGGTGGAGTGTTGCTGTATTCGACCTGTACAATTAACCGGGCAGAAAATGAAGAAATGGTACAATGGTTTTTGCAAAATTTTCCGTTTCATACAGAAAGTCTGCGACCATTTTTGCCAGGGCAGTTTGAGGGTGAAACAATGGAAAACGGATATTTTCAATTTTTACCGGGAATTCATGAAACAGACGGTTTTTTTATTGCGCGGTTTCGTCGTGAGAACTGAGAAGAAAAAATATGAAAACAGATATTAAATCATTGACATTAGAAGAATTAAAAAAAGAATTGACTGAAATGGGCGAAAAGCCTTTTCGTGCTGCGCAGATTTATGAATGGCTGCATGTACGGTTGGTGAGAAGCTTTGATGAAATGAGCAACATCTCTAAGCATCTTCGTGAGCAGCTCAAGGAACAATTTGATCTTGTGGCACTGGAAGAGGTACAGATGCAGGAATCGAAGGTAGACGGAACGAGAAAATATCTGCTTAGGCTTTCTGATGATAATGTGGTAGAAAGCGTATGGATGAAATACCATCACGGAAATTCTGTGTGTATTTCTTCACAGGTGGGGTGTCGCATGGGCTGTCGTTTCTGTGCATCCACATTGGACGGACTGGAAAGATGTCTGACTGCTTCGGAGATGCTGGATCAGATATATACAATCAGCAGACTGACCGGAGAGAGAGTTTCCAATGTCGTCGTGATGGGTACGGGGGAACCCCTTGATAATTATGATAATTTGGTGCGCTTTTTGCATTTGCTAACGGATGAAAAAGGACTGAATATCAGTCAGCGTAACATAACAGTATCTACCTGTGGCATTGTACCAAATATCCGTAGACTGGCGGAGGAACAGCTACAGATTACTCTGGCACTTTCTCTGCATGCCACAACGGATAAAAAGCGGAGGGAGCTTATGCCCATTGCAAATAAATACGGGCTGGATGAGGTATTGGATGCATGTAAATATTATTTTTCCAAGACTGGAAGACGGATTACGTTTGAATATAGTCTGGTAGGCGGCGTGAATGACACGGATGAAGACGCAAGAGAGCTGATAGCTCTTGCTAAGCCCTTATGCTGCCATGTGAATCTGATACCTGTGAATCCCATAAAAGAGAGGGATTA
>JAZNIP010000094.1:0-4674 GCA_045577575.1 Lachnospiraceae bacterium
CATTCCAATATGTGAATGAATTCCATGAAACCGTATTAGGATTTTGCAATAATATATATAATGCAGAAGGTGGCACACATTTGACCGGTTTTAAAACTATGTTTACTACCGTTATAAATAATTATGCAAGAGAACTTAATATCTTAAAGGAAAAGGATGTGAACTTTACCGGTGCGGATGTACGAAACGGTATGACTGCGGTTATTTCCATTAAACACCCTGACCCTCGCTTTGAAGGACAGACTAAGACAAAGCTGGACAATCAGGATGCGGCGAAAACCGTGGCAAAGGTGACAGGAGAAGAGATTCAGCGTTATTTTGACAGAAATCTGGAAACCTTAAAAAATGTTATCGGCTGTGCAGAAAAGGCAGCGAAAATCCGTAAGACAGAGGAAAAGGCAAAGACCAATATGCTGACAAAGCAGAAATTTTCCTTTGATTCCAACGGTAAGCTGGCAAACTGTGAAAGCAGGGATGCTTCTAAATGTGAGATTTTTATTGTAGAGGGTGACTCTGCGGGCGGCAGTGCCAAGACGGCAAGAAATCGTCAGTATCAGGCAATTTTACCTATTCGCGGTAAAATTTTAAATGTAGAGAAAGCCAGCATTGACAAGGTGCTTGCCAATGCGGAAATCAAGACCATGATTAATGCGTTCGGCTGTGGCTTTTCCGAGGGCTACGGAAATGATTTTGACATTTCCAAGCTGCGTTATGACAAGATTATTATCATGGCGGATGCGGATGTGGATGGTGCACACATTTCCACGTTGCTTCTGACCTTATTTTATCGGTTTATGCCGGAGCTGATTTATGAGGGACATGTTTACATAGCAATGCCCCCGCTTTACAAGGCAATGCCTGCCAAGGGAGAGGAAGAATACCTTTATGATGACAAGGCATTGGAAAAATACCGTAAGCGTCACAAGGGACCGTTTACCTTGCAGCGTTATAAGGGTCTTGGAGAAATGGATGCCCAGCAATTATGGGAAACCACTCTTGACCCGGAAACACGTTTGCTGAAATTAGTGGAAATCGAGGATGCCCGTATGGCATCCGAGGTAACGGAGATGCTGATGGGAACGGAGGTTCCGCCCCGTAAGGCTTTTATTTATGAGCATGCACAGGATGCGGAGCTGGATGTATAGGAGCGGTAGAGGACAATGAATGATAGAATTATAAAAACCGAATATTCAGAGGTAATGCAGAAGTCGTATATCGATTATGCCATGAGCGTCATTATTGCCAGAGCTCTGCCGGATGCAAGAGACGGACTCAAGCCGGTACAGAGACGTACTCTTTATGACATGCATGAGCTGGGAATCCGTTATGACAGACCCTATCGTAAAAGTGCACGTATTGTGGGTGACACGATGGGTAAGTATCATCCTCACGGGGACAGCTCTATTTACGATGCTCTTGTTGTTATGACCCAGGATTTTAAGAAAGGGCTGCCTCTGATTGACGGGCATGGTAACTTCGGCAACATTGAGGGTGACGGAGCGGCTGCTATGCGTTACACGGAAGCCAGACTGGAAAAAATTACGCAGGAAGCCTTTCTGGCTGATTTGGATAAAGATGTTATTGATTTTATGCCTAACTTTGATGAAACGGAAAAGGAGCCGGTTGTATTGCCGGTAAAAATTCCGAATCTGCTCATTAACGGCTCGGAAGGCATTGCAGTTGGTATGGCAACCAGCATACCTCCTCATAATTTAGGAGAGGTTATTGATGCCACAAAGGCATATATGTTGGATGAATCAATTACCACTGCAGGATTGATGAAATATGTGAAGGGACCGGATTTTCCAACGGGTGGTATTGTCATTAACAAATCCGAGCTTTTGGATATTTATGAAACCGGAGCCGGAAAAATAAAAGTACGCGGCAAGATTGAGGTAGAAAAGGGTAAAAACGGTAAAATCAATCTGGTAATTACCGAGATACCGTATCCGATGATTGGTGCCAATATCGGCAAATTTTTGTCTGATGTAGCAGCGCTTGCCGAAACAAAGAAAACACAGGATATTGTTGATATTTCCAACCAGTCTTCAAAGGAAGGCATCCGTATTGTCATTGAGCTTCGAAAAGATACGGATGTGGAGAATTTCAAAAATATGCTTTATAAAAAGACGCGTCTGGAGGATACCTTCGGTGTCAACATGCTTGCCATTATGGACGGACGTCCCGAAACGATGGGATTAAAGCAGATTATTAAAGCAAATGTAGATTTTCAATTTGAAATTGCAACACGCAAATATACAACCCTGCTGGCAAAGGAACAGGAGAAAAAAGAAATTCAGGAGGGGTTGATTAAGGCCTGCAACGTCATCGACCTGATTATCGAAATACTGCGCGGATCTAAGGATCGTGCAATGGCAAAGGCATGTCTGGTAGACGGAAAAACAGATGGTATTAAATTCAAATCTAAGGAATCTAAAGTTATGGCTGGAATGCTTCAGTTTACCGAGAAGCAGGCAAATGCCATTCTGGAAATGCGTCTGTATAAATTAATCGGTCTGGAAATTGATGCCCTTGTGAAAGAGCATGAGGATACGCTTGCTAACATTTATCGTTATGAGGATATTCTGGAACGCAGGGATTCTATGGCTCAGGTAATTATGAATGAACTGGATGCCATCAAAAAGGAATACGGATGCGGACGGAAAACGGTAGTTGAGGATGCCGCAGAGGCCGTTTTTGAGGAAAAGAAAATCGAAGAAATGGACGTTGTCTGTCTGATGGATCGTTTCGGCTATGTCAGAACCATTGACATGGCGACCTACGAAAGAAATAAAGAAGCTGCCGATACCGAAAATAAATATGTATTTACCTGTAAAAATACCGGACGCATCTGTGTCTTTACAAATAAAGGAACGTTGCATACAATTAAGGTAATGGATTTACCTTTTGGAAAATTCCGTGATAAGGGTGTTCCGGTGGACAATGTAAGCAATTATAATTCCTCAACAGAGGAAATTGTCTATGTAACCGGACAGACAGAGCTGAATCTGTACCGTGTGGTATTTGTAACCAAGCAGTCTATGATGAAAATAGTTGATGGCGGAGAGTTTGATGTAACAAAACGTACGGTTGCTGCTACGAAGCTGCAGGAGAATGACGAGGTAGTCAGTGTTACTGCAATTAAGGAACAAAAGAACATTGTACTGCAAACAAAAGAAGGCTATTTTTTGCGATTCCCTTTGGAAGAGATTCCGGAAAAGAAAAAAGGTGCGGTGGGTGTACGCGGCATGAAAATGTGGGCCTCAGATTCGATTGAAGCAGTGTATTACACCCAAAATGCCGTTGATACGGTAATTTCGTATAAGAGTAAAAATTTGGAGTTAAACAAAATCAAGGCAGGCAAACGAGACACCAAGGGGGTCAAAGTGCGTGCCTGATAGGAGAGTCATATGAGAGTTATTGCAGGGACTGCCCGCAGCCTTCCGCTTAAAACACCGGAGGGGATGGGAACAAGACCAACTACAGACAGAATCAAGGAAACGCTGTTTAATATGCTGCAGCCCTACATTGGTGACGGTATTTTTGTGGATGTGTTCAGTGGCAGTGGAGGTATCGGTATTGAAGCATTGAGCCGCGGGGCGGCAAAGGCGTATTTTATTGAGAATGACAGAAGAGCAATCAAATGTATTCAGGACAATCTGCAGTTTACAAAGCTGGCAGATAAGGCAGTTGTTTTAAATCAGGATGCGATATCTGCGTTCTGGCAGGTAAAAGAGGAGGTCCTGGATGTAATATTTATGGATCCTCCGTATGATAAAGAGCTGGAAAAGCAGGTAATGGAAGCCATTAAGGATAAACCATATATTACAGAGGATACCCTGATTGTAATAGAAGCATCACTTGCCGGTGATTTTGGATGGGTAGAAGAGCTCGGTTTTACGGTTACAAAAGAAAAAAAATATAAGACAAATAAGCATATGTTTATCAGGAGGAATGCATAAGATGAAGGCAGCAATCTATCCGGGCAGCTTTGACCCGGTTACATATGGACATTTGGATATTATCCGAAGAGCAGCCGATATTTTTGACGAATTAACCATTAGTGTTTTGAATAATGTCAAGAAGACACCGTTGTTTTCTGTAGAGGAACGTGTTAAAATACTGAAAGAAGCGACAAAGGATATTCCGAATGTCAAGATTGATTCCTTCAGTGGATTATTGGTAAATTATGCAAAACAGAAGGATGTTCGGGTAATTGTCAGAGGACTTCGCGCGATTACCGATTTTGAATATGAATTGCAGAACGCACAGACAAACAGACTGTTATCTAAAGAGGAACTGGACACGATGTTTTTTACAACCAGTCTGGAGTATGCGTATCTTAGTTCTACGACCGTAAGGGAAATCGCGAGCTTCGGAGGGGATATTTCGGGTTGTGTGCCTGATTTTGTAGAAAAGCTGATTTATGAAAAATACGGATTGGAAAAATAAACACTGTCCGGCATTTATGATGGACAGGCTGACAGAAAGAGCAGATGCAGGAGAATAAGTTATGAGTAGCAGAATTGAGCAGTTGATTGATGAAATCGAAGCCTATATAGACGGGTGTAAGTATCAGACCTTATCCAATACTAAGATAATCGTTAATAAAGAAGAAATTGACGAGCTTTTGCGTGAGCTTCGTATGAAAACGCCGGATGAAATTAAGCGTTA
>JAZNIP010000095.1:0-9139 GCA_045577575.1 Lachnospiraceae bacterium
GGCTGTACCAGAAAACAGGAGCAAGGAAACGAATTGGAGGAATTTTTTGCGGAAACAGAGACTGCTGTAGAGGATGCCTCATTGGATTCGGCAGGAGAGATGACGGAGGAAGTGCTGACAGACAGTGAAATCAAAATGGAAGTGGCGCAGCCGCAGTTATGTTATGTGCATATATGCGGTGCAGTGAAAAATCCGGGTGTATACTGCATGGTGCAGGGAAACCGGATTTTTGAGGTCATTGAGGCAGCCGGCGGATTTACAGAGGATGCCTGTGTGGACTATGTGAATCAGGCAAATGTTGTTTCGGATGGGATGAAACTGTGGATACCTTCGTTGTCAGAGGCGGAGGAAATGGGATGGAAGCATCCGAATTTGGAGGAAACGGCTGTAGGCAGTGCGGACTTGGGAGAAAATGCAGAGGATGCCGGAGATATGATAAATATCAATACGGCGACAAGTGAGAGACTTTGCAGTCTGAGTGGTATCGGTACGGCAAAGGCGCGGGCTATTATCGCATATCGCGAGGCGCACGGTGGGTTTGCGAGAAAAGAAGATATTATGAAGGTCGAAGGAATCAAACAGAGCGGCTATGAAAAAATAAAAGATTGGATTTGTGTAGGACAGGAGTAAAGGGATGTCAAAAAGGGTATTGATTGTAGATGATGAAAAATTAATCGTAAAGGGTATTCGATTCAGTCTGGAGCAGGATGGGATGGAAATTGATTGTGCCTATGATGGGGAAGAGGCACTGGAAAAGGCGAAACAGAACAGCTATGATATCATTCTGCTTGATATTATGCTGCCGAAGCTGACCGGTTTAGAGGTGTGTCAGCAGATTCGGGAATTTTCCAATGTGCCGATTGTCATGTTGACGGCAAAGGGTGATGATATGGACAAGATACTCGGGCTGGAATACGGTGCGGACGATTATATCACAAAGCCGTTTAATATATTAGAGGTTAAGGCAAGAATCATAGCAATCATGCGTCGAACGACAGCCAAAAAGGAGGATGCAGCCGATTCGAAGATTATTGAGTCCGGTGATATGCGGATTGAGCGTGACAATCGAAGAGTATCAATTGCCGGAAGAGAGATTAATCTGACTGCAAGAGAATTTGAGGTGCTGGAGCTGCTTGTATTAAATCCGAATAAAGTATACAGCAGAGAGAGTCTGCTGAAAATTGTGTGGGGAACGGATTATCCCGGAGATGTAAGGACCGTGGATGTTCATATCCGGAGACTTCGGGAAAAAATCGAAACAAATCCCAGCGACCCCAGATACGTTTACACCAAGTGGGGTGTGGGTTATTATTTTAAACATTAACGAGGCTTTGTTATGTTTACGAAAATAAAAGACTGTCTTGGAAAAATAAAAATTCTGCGAAGCCTGAGGGCTCGTCTGTTTCTTATCATATTATTGGCAGGAGTGGTACCCAGCATTTTTATGCGTTATGCCATTCTGGAAAATTACGAAGATCGTGCAGTAAATGTAAGGATTGCGGATGTACAGAATCAGTTCAAGATTCTGGCGAATCATCTGATTACCTATGGTTATCTGCGCGATACTTCGTCAGAGGTTATCAATGCAGAGCTGGAACAATTGTCTAATCTGTACGATGGCAGAGTGCTTATCATAGACCAAAATTTCAAGGTTATAAAAGATACCTATGGTATCAGTGAAGGAAAAACCATTATTTCCGAAGAGGTTATCAAGTGCTTTAAGGGTAGCTCAACGACGAATTATGACAATAAAAACGGTTATATAGAGGTTACGACACCGATTGTAAGCGGAACGGAGAGCACAGAGAAAAAGGTGTCCGGCGATGATAAAAAAACAACGTTGGCGGAAGGAGTTATGCTGACCAGTGTTTCTACGGATACCATTATTGCAACTCTGGAAATACTCAGCAGAAAGGCATTGATAGTAGAGTGCATTATGCTGATTTTGATTGTGGCGGTGGCATTTGTGCTGGCAAAGCTGCTGACTGCACCCTTCGAACGGATTACGCAGGCAATCAATGAGGTGAAGTCGGGCTTTACGGATGAACAGATTTCCGTCAATGACTATGTGGAAACAGAGCATATTGTGGATGCGTTTAATCAGATGCTCGGCAGAATGCGTGCACTGGATGATTCCCGTCAGGAGTTTGTGGCAAATGTGTCTCATGAGCTGAAAACACCGTTGACCTCTATGAAGGTTTTGGCAGATTCCCTAATGATGCAGGAGGAAGTGCCGGCAGAGCTGTATAAGGAATTTATGACCGATATTGCCAATGAAATTGAGCGTGAAAATAAGATTATTAATGACCTGCTTTCCCTGGTAAAGATGGATAAGAAGGCTGCGGATATGAATATTGCGGCAATGGATATCAATGAGCTGTTGGAGCTGATATTAAAGAGGCTGCGTCCGATTGCCAGAAAGCAGCATGTTGAAATCACATATGAGAGCATTCGTCCGGTAACGGCAGAGGTAGACGAGGTGAAGCTGACATTAGCACTTTCCAATTTAGTGGAGAATGCCATCAAATACAATAAGCCTGAGGGATGGGTAAAGGTGACTCTGGATGCTGACCATCAGTTTTTTAATGTGGAAATTTCGGATTCCGGTATTGGAATACCGGAGGAAGCTCTGGAGCATATTTATGAAAGATTTTATCGGGTGGATAAATCGCATTCCCGTGAAATTGGCGGTACGGGACTCGGACTTGCCATTACCAGAAATGCAATTCTGATGCATCGCGGTTCCATTAAGGTATCCAGTGAGGAAAACAGCGGAACTACCTTTAGTGTAAAGATTCCGTTGATTTATCTTGCATAAAAGGATGTGGAGGCATGAAGCAATGAAAAAAAGGAAGTTGATTCTGTTGTTTGTTTTATGCATCCTGTTTTTGTGCGGATGCAGGAAAACAGGGGAAGAAAGCGGAAAACAGAAAATAGAGGTTTATTATTTAAATAAAGAGGAAACCAAAATCAGTAGTGAGACATACACCTTGCAGTCGGAGAGTCTGGGAAACCAGATTGAAGAGCTGCTGCATGTCATGGCGCAGGCTCCGGAGAGCGTAGAGAATAAAGCAGCCATCAGTAGTGCTATCACCATATTGGATGCGGTGATAGAAGAGGGGCAGCTGATTTTGACGGTGGATGAGGGATATCGGAATTTAGAGCCAACAACCGAGGTGTTAACGCGGGCTGCACTTGTGCGTACTCTGACACAGTTGAAAGGAATTGATTATATTTCGATGCAGGTTCGCGAGGAGCCGCTTACAGACCGGTCTGGAAATCCAATCGGAATTATGGAGGCAGCTATGTTTGTAGATAATGCGGGGGATGAAATCAATGCTTATGAAAAAGTAAGACTGACTCTGTATTATACGGAGGAAACCGGTACAAAGCTGATAGAAGCAACGAAGACAGTTGTTTATAATACCAATATTTCTTTGGAGAAACTGGTGATGGAGCAGTTGATTGCAGGACCGGGAAAGGGAGAGCTGTATCCGACGATTCATCCCGAAACAAAAATTAACAATGTGACCATAAAGGATGGTATTTGTTATGTGAACTTAAATGAGAACTTTTTGACACAGATGACGAATGCGACTTCGGAGGTGACGATTTATTCTATCGTAAATTCTTTGATTGAGCTGCCGAATGTCAATAAGGTTCAGATTTCCATTAACGGCGATACAGAGGGGACCTATCGGGAAAGCATACCGTTTTCTACGATATTTGAACGAAATCTGGAGCTGATGGATTGATGGGAGAAGCTTTTGAAAAATCTTATATTACGTTATACACTGAGTAAATTCAGTGTGCTTGTACTGCTTTTATTGGGGGTTTGTGTATGGTTTTGGTGTCTGCCGGGATTTTCTGATAAGGGGGATTCCGGTGGGCAGATAAATGCCGGGGATACGATACTTGCAGCGGGAACGGTTGTCGGTATTGAGGAAAAGGAAAATGCATATCATCAAAAGCAGATAATTGTATCATTACATTCTGTTACGTTCTGTAACGCTAATTTCCAACAGGGTAAAAAACAAATAGGGGAAGGAGTATTGTGCTATTTAAAGGTAGGGGAGATACTGCCTTTTTACGGGCAGCAGGTAGTGGTATCCGGCATAGCGGGCAGCTTTTCCGAAAGCCGTAATCCGGGTGAATTTGATCTGGCATTTTACTATCGGACAAAGGGCTTTGAGTTCTATTTGGAAAAAGCAGAAATAAGGCACTGCGGAGAAACTTATGATGTACTCCGGCATGGACTTTATCGGCTGCGTTGCCGATTGAGAGAACACATTTTGAAAATCTGTGGTGAAGATGCCGGAATTATGTGTTCTCTGCTTTTGGGAGAAAAGGCATTTCTTGCAAAGCAGACGAAGGAGTTGTATCAAGGCGGAGGGATTTCTCATATTTTGGCGATTTCGGGTCTGCATATTTCGTTTTTGGGTATAGGACTGTATCGGCTACTTAGGAGATTGTGGCTACCGATGCATGTGGCGGCTGTCATGAGCACTATTTCACTTATGCTTTATGTAATAATGACCGGTGCTGCGCCGTCTGCATGCAGAGCAGGAGCGATGTTTTTGTTTTGTATGCTGGCAGATGTGACCGGACGAAGCTATGACAGAAGGACCGCATTGGCGTTTTCTGCATTGCTGCAGATACTGCAAAATCCGTTATTGTTTGGACAGAGTGGCTTCTGGCTTTCCTACGGGGCAGTATTCGGACTGGAAATACTGCTTCCGATATTTCAGAATATATGGGAGAACAGAGTGTGCCGCCTCTTTGCACCGGGTATTTCCGTTTTTCTAATAACGTTTCCGATATTGATTAGTTCCTATTATGAGTTCCCAATCTATTCTTTTCTTTTGAATCTGTTTGTAATTCCCTTAATGAGTGTGGTAATGGCAGTGGGACTTTTGTCACTTCTGGCAGGAAGTTTTTTTGTGCCGCTCGGACAGCTTCTGTTTTATCCGGTGCATCTGATTTTGTGGTGCTTTGAAGGTGGGTGTAGGATTTGCATGAGATTACCCGGTAATCAGTGGATTGTCGGGAAGCCTCAGCTATGGAGAATGATACTTTATTGTGTATTACTGCTTTTCTTTTGTATGCTTGAACATTATATGGCCAAAACAACTACGCTGCTGACATTGCTTGGAGCGGTTTGGATATTGACGAAAGCGATACCGTTAAGCGGAAACATCACATGTCTGGATGTAGGGCAGGGCGATGGAATTGTAATTCGGGATGGAAAGGGATATACCGTTATGATAGACGGAGGCAGCAGCTCGAAAAGCGGACTGGCAGAATATACACTGCTTCCATATTTAAAATCTCAGGGAATCCGTAAACTGGACTATGTTTTTTTGACTCATACGGATGAGGACCATATGAGTGCAATTAAGCAACTGCTGGAAGAACATAAGGAGGTGGAGATTCAGACATTGGTTTTACCCAAATTGCTATCACCGGATGAGGCATATCTGGAAATTGTCCGACTTGCCGGCCGGGCAGATGTCAGGACGCAGGTTATGGAAAGTGGGAAAGCTCTGACCATAGGAGATATGAAATTTTATTGTCTGCATCCGAAGGAGGGAGTGCACTATCGGGATAAGAACGAAGCATCGCTTGTGCTTTTCCTGCAAATGAATGGTGTGACAGCACTTTTTACGGGAGACATGGATGGTGAGGTAGAGAGAAGGTTTGCAGAGGACTATCCGAAGCAGCTTGCGGGAGTGACAATGCTAAAGGTAGGGCATCATGGCTCCGCAGATTCCTGTTCCGATGCTTTCCTAAAGGCGGTAAGTCCGAGATGCGCAGTGATTTCCTGCGGAGAGAATAACCGTTACGGTCATCCGGCACTTCAAACATTGGAGAGACTGGAAAAGCAGGGGAGTAGAATTTGGGTAACAGCGGAGTGTGGAGCGGTTATGCTGGAAACCGGGAAGGCACCGGTGGTAAAAAGCTGGCTGAGCTCCCGCGAAGCAGAGGAGCAATAAAAAGCTGTTTTATGAGAAATACCATTAAGGCAGTTGAAAGATGTAAAACAGACATGGTAGAATAAATGCTATGAAACAGTTAAATGAGGATATTAAAACGGGACAATTGAAACAGGTGTATCTGCTCTGCGGAGAAGAGGATTATCTGCGTAAGCAGTATCGGGACAGGCTGCGTAGTGTTTTGGCAGGAGAAGATACGATGAACTGTCATTATTTTGAGGGGAAGGATGTCAATCCGGGAGAACTGATTGATTTGGCGGAAACAATTCCCTTTTTGGCAGAGAGGCGTGTGCTCATTGTAGAAAATAGCGGACTTTTCAAAAAGGGTGGAGAACAGCTTGCTGATTATATAAAGGAGCTTCCGGATACGGCTTATCTTGTGTTTGTGGAAACGGAAACCGATAAGCGGAGCCGTTTGTATAAAGCAGTTAAGGAAAAGGGGCGGATTACGGAGTTTTCGGTACAAGATGAAGGGACACTTCTGAGGTGGATAGCAGGGCTTGCTGCAAAAGAAAAGAAGCAGATGGCAGCAGGAGAAGTCCGATACTTTTTGGAAAAGACGGGAACGGATATGGCAAATATCAGGACAGAGCTGGAAAAGCTGTTTTGCTATGTGCTGGAAAAGGAACAGATTACCAGAGAGGATATAGATGCAATCTGTACACGGAAAATAACCAATCAGATTTTTGAGATGGTCGGAGCAGTGGCGGATAAAAACCAGAAAAAGGCATTGGATCTGTATTATGACTTGCTGGCATTAAAAGAGCCGCCTATGCGTATTTTGTTTTTGATTGTGAGACAGTTTAATTTGCTGATGCAGGTCAAGGAATGTCGAAAAAAGGGCTATGACAATCGTGTCATAGCCGAGAAAACAGGACTTCACAGCTTTGTGGTAGGCAAATATGCCGCGCAGGCCTCCAGGTTTGACACAGAGTTTCTGAAGGGAGCAGTGCGCGCCGGTGTAGAGGCAGAGGAACGTGTGAAAACCGGAAAAATGAATGATGTGATGAGCGTGGAGCTTTTGATTATTGAATACAGCGCAGCCTAATGCTGGCAGACAGACAAAAAAGACAGCCGGAAAAATTTGGCCACAATTGATTTCTTGTTTTTAAAGTGATAAAATAAGACAAATATTGCAAAATTCGGGTACAAAAGGAGAAGACAGAAATGGAAAATCATTTTAACTCACCCGCTGAAGTGATTCGCGGAAATATAAGCGGAGGGGTAACAAAGGCAGAAAGATCTCTCGGACAGATGATACTGCTTGGTATTATGGCAGGTGCGTTTATTGCACTGGGAGGCTCTACAAGTAATGTAGCAGTGCATGGGATAGCGGACGTAGGAGTGGCAAGAGCGTTGGCAGGAGCTATTTTCCCGGTCGGTCTGATGCTGATTGTATTTGTAGGCGGAGAGCTGTTTACCGGCAATTGTTTGATTTCGATGGCGGTATTGGACAAAAAAACGACACTTGGCAAAATGGCAATGAATCTGATTGTTGTATATTTCAGTAATCTGATTGGAGCTTTGATAATTGATGCGCTTGTGATGCTTTGCGGACAGTTTAATTATTCCGGTGGCGGACTCGGTGCTTATACGATTAAGGTAGCAGTAGGAAAAGTTGGAATTGACCCGGTGGCAGCAATCGCTTCCGGTATTTTGTGTAATATGCTGGTGTGCCTTGCAATTCTGATGGCAGGGGCCGCAAAGGATATTGTCGGTAAGGTATGGGCAATCTTTTTTCCTATCTGGGCATTTGTTATCGGCGGCTTTGAACACTGCATTGCAAATATGTATTATATTCCGGCAGGCATTATGGCAGCCTCCAATCCGGATTATGTGGAGAAAGCACAGGAGCTTTATGGTATTACGGCAGAGCAGTGTGAGAATCTGACAGTGGCAGCGAGCCTTGCTAATTTTATTCCGGTAACCATCGGTAACATCATCGGCGGTGCTATTTTTATCGGAGCAATGTATTTCTTTATTTTTATTTATAAAAAAGAAAAATAGATACACAGCAATAATAAATTGAGAACAAAAATGAATGGGTGTGCGTGAGAGGATCACGGACACCCATTTTGCAGTGTGCTATACAATTTATGTAAAAATTATTTTCGATAAAATTCTTTTTGCCGCAACAGCTCTTCCGGTACTTCAAAGCCGCCCTTTTCTACCTTGTTGCATACCATATCCAGATGGTGCATTTTTTGGTTGAGCTGTAACTGATGCCGCTCAATCAGACTGGAATACAGCGGATGTGAACCGAGACTCTGGCGGATGGATACAGGGAACGGACAATAGGTGAAGAGAATTGCCCGCGCAATTTTGTTTAAGTGCGGAGCACCTTTTCCTTCGTACATAATCCATGTGCCATAATCGCGGATAAACATTTCCTTGATACTGTTTTTCGATTTTTGCAGGCTTAGCTTGATTTTTTCCTTTGCTTCAGGAGATAAATCATGATTGCGTTTATAGAACTGTGCATAATCAGTATATTCACTTGTGAGTGAACGTTCTGCGATATTGTTCCAGTAAGCACCCTGAATACGTTTGCACATTTCCCAACGGAATTCACCGGTCATACGAACCATAAGTTGGAAGATGCTTTCCAGCTCAATGATGGAAAGCATCATTCTGGATGGAGTGGTACGCCGTTTACCTTCGATTTCCTGCCACATGGCACCACGAACACCGGCATTTGGCATCAGGATGACATCAGGGAGTACCTCAACCTGTAAAAACTCTCGGGCAACTCCAATGCTTTCGTCGACATAAATCGCTTCACGACAATAAGCGGAAAAGTCGATTTGTTTGATTTCATCCAGAGTACGGAATACCCTCTGCGGAGTTACAATGGCCTGCGGTAATGGTTTTACCAGATTGTGCGCAGACAGAATCGGGCAGAAGGTAGAAATACGTCCGAAGGTCATCTTGTTAACAATTGGGAATACATTTTCCAATTCAAAATAAACTCTGTCAATCGGTGATGTCAGCATGCGCTTTTCATCGGCTGCAGAAATATTGCCTGAGTTTTTCTGCTCGCGCAGAAAAGCGGGATAGTCAAGGTCAAATTCGTTTCTGGAAGGCTCCTTTTCGCCGGAATGAACTGCAACCAGCCATTCATAAAAGGTATCAACACCGCGCTCTGG
>JAZNIP010000096.1:0-3320 GCA_045577575.1 Lachnospiraceae bacterium
GCAATGTACGGGACAGGAGTGTGTGAACAGTCTGTTTAATGAAAGGCATGAGGTGTTTGAACAGTGCCTGAAGGAAAAGGGAATCGTTTGTCATAACTTTATAACCGAGTGGAATAAATTCGAACCGGAGTATTATGAACAGATAGCGGAGGAGATTACGTCGGAGCATGAAGATGCAGATGGCTTTTTTGCGACAGATGTAATTGCGCTTATGTTAATTAAAGCAGCGATGAAAAAGGGGAGAAAATTTCCGCAGGATTTTAAAGTGGTTGCTTATGATGGCACATTTGCAAGCAACATTTTTTATCCCAGTGTAACAACGATTGAACAGCCGATTCAACAATTATCAAAAGAGTGCGTTCGTTTGATTATGCAGCTTATTTCCGGAAATAAGGTAGAGAACAGAAAGGTTCAGCTGGATGTTAAGGTAAGAGAGGGCGAATCAACGATACCATTTTGAGTGAACGCTTACAAACATTGATGCTGAATTTAGGTGAAGTATAAAATGAATAAGCATCTTTTGGATAAAGCGAGAGTATTTGAAGCGATGCAGGAAATGCAGATTTCGGAACAGGAAAGACCGGCATTTCATGTGACAGGAACAACCGGATGGATTAATGATCCGAATGGATTTTCTTATTATAAAAATGAATATCATTTATTTTATCAATATCATCCCTACTCCATGCAATGGGGACCAATGCACTGGGGACATATGAAGAGCAGTGACCTTATTAAGTGGGAGCGATTGCCGATTGCGATGGCACCGGATGAACTCTATGACAGAGACGGATGCTTTTCAGGAAGCGCTCTTGAATTAAAGGACGGCAGACAGCTGTTAATGTATACCGGAGTAGAGAAAAAAAGAACAGAAGCAGGAGAAGAAAAAGAATACCAGACGCAATGCATTGCCTATGGTGACGGAATAAATTATGAAAAGGCTCAGGAAAACCCGGTAATCGGAAAAAGTGAACTGCCGGAGGGAGCCAGTGAAATGGATTTTCGGGATCCGAAAATCTGGTGTGAAAATGAAAAGTTTTATGTCGTTACAGTAAACCGAATCGAAAACGGAGCAGTGCTTCTTCATGAAAGCGAAGACTTGGTTCATTGGAAATACTGTGGCATATTGGATTCCAGTCAGGGTGAGCTGGGGAGTATGTGGGAATGTCCCGACTTTTTCCCACTGGATGGAAAACAGATTTTGATGGTAAGTCCTATGGAAATGAAGATTAATGGAGAGGACTTCCATGTGGGAAATGGAACGGTTTGCAGTATCGGCAGTTATGATAAACAGACATATCAATTCAAAAAGGAATCACAGCATTTAATTGACTACGGAATTGATTTTTACGCACCGCAGACGATGGAAACTCCTGATAAGCGGCGCGTTATGATTGCATGGATGCAGGCTTGGTCCACATCCGGCTTTGTTCCGGAAGGAGCAAAATATTTTGGACAGATGACGGTGCCCAGAGAGCTGTCCGTAAAAAATGGAAGACTGTATCAAAATCCGGTTCGGGAATTGGAAAAATACCGAAAAGAGAAGGTGACCTATTCCAATGTGGAGATATGTAAGCCTACTACGCTGAAAGGAATTGAAGGCAGGATTCTTGATATGACGGTGGAACTGCTGGATGTAAATCAGTTCCACGATTTTACCATTCGTGTGGCAAGTGATGGCGAATATTATACACTTATAAAATACGATTCGGAAAAAGGAATATTGTGGGTGGATCGAAGCAACAGTGGATTTTTGCATGATATTGTGCATGCAAGAAGCATTACGGTAAAGCCTATGGACAATATGTTAAAGCTGCGTATTTTGCTGGATCGATTCAGTATGGAAATATTCATCAATGATGGAGAAAAAGCAGCGTCATTTTGTATCTATACACCTCAGAACGCAGAGGGGATTATTTTTGATTCTGACGGAGAAGCACGGATTAATATTGAAAAATACAGCTTAATGGAGTAAAAATCGGTGCTTTTTTAAAAAGGAGAATATGGTATGGATAAGGTGTATGATGTTGTTGCATTGGGAGAGCTGCTGATTGATTTTACCGTACATGGAATGAGCGAACAGGGGAATACCATGTTTGAAGTAAATCCGGGTGGAGCTCCCTGCAATGTATTGGCTATGCTGGAAAAACTGGGAAAGAAAACAGCATTTATCGGAAAAGTAGGGAAAGATACATTTGGTGAACAGTTAAAAAAGACAGTGGAGGAGCTGGGGATTCATACAGGAAATCTTCTTGTAGATGAAGAAGTGCACACAACACTGGCTTTTGTACATACTGCAGCAGATGGCGACAGGGACTTTACGTTTTACCGAAATCCGGGTGCGGATATGATGCTGAGAAAAGAGGAGGTCTCGGAGGAATTAATCAAAGGAGCTAAAATCTTTCATTTTGGAACGCTATCCAGTACCCATGAGAGAGTAAAAGAGGCAACACGCTTTGCAATTGAAGTAGCAAAAAAAGCAGGGTGCTTGTTGTCCTTTGATCCCAATTTGCGGGTGCCTCTGTGGGATGACTTGACAGATGCAAAAAATGAAATAGAATACGGATTAAAGCAGTGTGATATTTTAAAAATTTCCGATAATGAGGTGGAATTTTTATGCGGTACTACCGATTATGCGGCTGCGGCAAAGGAGTTGGCATATAAATATGGCATAAAAGTAGTTTTTGTTACCATGGTTAAAGAAGGAAGCCTTGCTTTTTATAATGAAGATATGGTAATGGAGCCGGCTGTTATACAGAAAGGTACTATAGAGACAACGGGTGCAGGAGATACCTTTTGCGCATCTGCATTAAATTTCATTTTAGAATATGGAATTGATAATTTGGACGAAAAGCTTCTTCGCGAAATATTGACTTTTGCAAATGCGGCGGCTTCCATCATCACCACAAGAAAGGGCGCTTTGCGTGTCATGCCTTGCAAAAGTGAAGTTGAGGATTTGATTCGTAAGAGAGACTTATAACATAAAAATGAGGACGCACATAATGTTGATCAATAAAGGGATTGTATCAAAGATTATGTGTGCCCTTTTTATTTACTTTATTATATTTTAGTAATACTCATCCACACATACTGTTTTTCCGAGTACCTCCCGTTTGACATAAAGTGTCATATCTTTCCGGGCCTGTATGCTCCACTTTATAAGGGTGAGACATCGATTTTCGATTTCGATACAGGTGATGCTGCCCGGATGTACACAGCTCCCGGTGTTACAATAAGGAGAGACGGGAGTGCCTATCATGGGATGGTGAGTGTGCCCGGTGATGAGCAGCCGGTTTGTGGAGGAAAGTCGGATCGTAGCC
>JAZNIP010000097.1:0-7175 GCA_045577575.1 Lachnospiraceae bacterium
GGGTGAGGATGCCTGTAATTGGTTTTTTCGGTGTTGGTGTGCGAAGGAGAGCTATAGCAAATTAAACGGAACAGGATTATTGCAGGAGCTTGGCAAAATAAGTTATGAGCCTGAGACAGAGCGGATTTGCGCTGAGAATGATAGTGCATTTTGCAGAGAATATCAGATTGGAAATGACTATTATATGAATGTCTGTATTTATGAGAAAGAAGTGTTTCCAAAAGAAGTCACCTGTTTGACATTCTCACATATTCTATCATAAGAATGGATATATGGAGAGATATATGGCGTATTATACAATTGTATTGGATGCCGGACACGGCGGTGCAGACTGGGGTGCTACTTATAACGGACGTTATGAAAAGGATGATAATTTGGCATTGACATTAGCAGTGGGCAATATTTTACAGAATGCAGGTGTCAATGTGGTTTATACCCGGACAGAGGATGTATATGAGACACCCTATCGCAAGGCTCAGGAGGCAAATTTGTCAGGTGCGGATTATTTTATATCAATTCACAGAAATTCAAGTCCTTATCCGAATACTTATAGCGGGGTGGAGTCGCTTGTCTATTCCGATGTAGGGATAGCAGCATTGATTGCAAGAAATATTAACCGTCAGCTTTCGTATCTGGGATTTCGTAATATAGGTGTGTCGGAACGTCCGAAGCTTGTGGTATTAAACAGTACGGTGATGCCGTCAGTGCTTGTAGAGGTGGGATTTATTAATACCGATGCGGACAATGAGCTCTTTGATTTGGAATTTGATGCGATTGCAGAGGCGATTGCATACGGGATTTTGGAATCAATCGGAATGATATATTAAGCATCCGCATAAACTTAGTATTATTATAGGAAAACATAGAGGGTGCCCGGTATCGGGGACGGAATACAAAAAAGAAAGTCAGGATAAAACAATGAACAGAAAAAGAAAAAACGGATTATCGCAGATTCAAATGATAGCCTTCGGATTTTTTGTTATTATTGTTGCAGGAACGTTGCTTCTTATGCTGCCTGTTTCTTCAAGAGGAGAGTCTGTAGGCTTTTTAGATGCGCTTTTTACGGCAACCAGTGCCAGTTGTGTGACTGGACTGGTTGTAGTGGATACCTGTCGTAATTGGACGCTGTTTGGACAACTTGTTATCATTACCTTAATCCAGATAGGCGGTCTTGGATTTATGACAATCGGTGTCTTTTTTTCTATTTATATCAGAAGAAAAATTAGTCTGCGTGAGCGTGAGCTGCTTCAGGAGAGTATCAACACGCTGCAGCTTGCGGGGGTAGTGCGGCTTGTAAAGCTGATAGTGAAAGGAACACTAATAATAGAAGGAATTGGTGCGGTTTGCCTGAGTATACGATTTATTCCGCGCTTTGGCTTTTGGAAGGGCTGTTATTACGGGATATTTCATTCCATATCTGCATTTTGCAATGCAGGCTTTGATTTAATGGGAGAAAAAGAAGCATATATGTCACTTGTTGATTATGTGGAGGATCCACTTGTGAATCTTGTGATTATGCTACTGATTATTATCGGAGGCATCGGCTTTATCGTATGGCAGGATGTTTATGAACATAAGCTACATATCAAAAAATATATGCTGCATACTAAAATAGTATTGCTGACAACGATGCTTCTTATTTTTGGCGGCGGACTTGCTTTCTGGCTGTATGAAAGAAATGCATTGTTTGCGGAGCTTTCACCTATGGGAAAGATTTGGGCGGCGCTTTTCAGCTCAGTGACGGCGAGAACGGCAGGGTTCAATACGGTTGACACGGGTGCGTTGTCGGTCGGAAGTAAAATACTGACAATGGTATTGATGTTTATCGGAGGCAGTCCCGGCTCTACAGCAGGAGGAATTAAGACGACGACGGTAGTCGTTATGCTGATGTACACATGGAGTACCTTAAGAAATCGGAGCGGCTGTAATATATTTGAGAGGAGATTGTCGGATGATGCAATCAAGAAGGCCGGCATGGTGCTTGTTCTGAATCTTGTCATGGCACTTGTGGCAGGCTTGGTTATCTGCGGTGTACAGCCGGAATTGGCAATGGATGATATTATGTTTGAGATATGCTCTGCCATTGGTACAGTGGGGATGACAACAGGAATCACGAGAGATTTAGAGGTTGTTTCCAAGTGCATTATAGCCTTTCTGATGTACTGCGGAAGAATCGGTAGTATGACATTTGCTCTTAGTTTTATTCAAAGAAAGAAAAAAGAAGCAGTACAATATCCGTTGGGCAAAATTTCAATAGGTTAAAGCAGATAGAGTGTAAGCAGGAGGAACAGGGTATGAAAACAGTATTAATTATAGGAATGGGAAAATTCGGGCATCATCTTTGCCATAAGCTCGCTGAGCTTGGAAATCAGATTATGGCGGTGGATGAGAACGAAGAGGCACTTGAGGATGTATTGTCGATCGTAACCAGTGCTAAAATCGGAGATTGTACGAAAGAGGATGTACTCAGAACACTTGGCGTGGGGAACTTTGATTATTGCTTTGTCTGCATTGGTGACAGCTTTCAGGACAGCTTGGAAATTACAAGTCAGTTAAAGGAATTGGGGGCTTCCTGTGTTATCAGTAAGGCAAACAGAGATATTCAGGCGAAGTTTTTACTGCGAAATGGTGCGGATGAGGTAATCTATCCGAATAGAGATATTGCAGAACGTCTCGCTCACCGTTGCAGCACCAGCCATGTATTTGACTATATTGAATTGAGCGAGGAATGCTCCATTTATGAATTTCTGCCTCTTGAAGAATGGGTTGGAAAAACACTTCGTGAATTGGACATCCGTGCCAAATATCATCTAAATATTCTCGGCATTAAGAAAGGGGAGCAGAGAAACTTTGTAGTTCATCCCGACTATCAATTTGAGGCCGATGACCATTTGATTGTTATGGGAAATAATGATGATGTGTTTAGGGTATTAAAGAGAATGGATGAGAAGAAGAGAAGATAGAAATTTAAAGGGTTTTATAAAAAAGAAAAGTGCTTCTGTTTTCCTTCCAATACGGACTACAGATGCGGAATTTGTAACAATTCTGATTTAGAATTTGAAAACCGTACGCAACCGCTGCGAATTCGCCATCCGGGCTCAGTCGCAGCTTTCCCGGACATCCTTGTCCGGAAATTGCTGGTTTTAGAGCAGAACGGATGGAGCATTCGCAGTGGTTGCGTACGGTTTTGTTACAAAAAATCAGAACGGTTAGTAATTCCGCTGTCCGGAGTCCGGCATTCAAAGAGAAACACAGCCCATTTTGTATTCATGATTACTAATCTAAATTTTATTTTACAGCTCAACAATCGTTGGTTCATGCTTCAATGCCGGAATGAGTTTATCCGTCAAATCGGAAGTTTTAAATTTCAAGCTGGCTGTATTGATGCATGGATGGCAGGCAAAGTATTCCTGCTCCAAAACCTCTTTATCAATAATCAGGCGGACTTTGTTTTCATGGTCATTCATCAGTCCCAGAATTGTGACGGAGCCGGGAGATACATCCAAAAGCTCCTCCATCATATCGGAGGATGCAAAGGAAAGTCTTGCGACACCGAGTTGCGCCGAGAGGTCTTTGGTAACAAATTTCTTTTCTCCTGGCATGAGTAGCAGATAGAAGTCTGTTTGCTGTCGATTGCATAAAAATAAATTTTTACAGATTTGAGTTTGTAAAAGCTTGTCGATATCGGCGCAGGCTTCAATGCTTGGTGTTGCTTCGTGCTGTACCTGTTCGTATGGGATGTTAAGCAATTCCAATAAGTCATAGCAACGAATTTCTTTTTCAGGCAGACTGCTTGTATCGAGAGGACGACCTTTCATCAGAACGAGAGGTGAAGCGGTGGGGGTATCAGCGTTTTTATCCGCATCCTCAGCTTCCGGCTCGGGGAGTGTCAGGAGTACCTTTTCAATACGATTCTGATTAATTAATTCGGCACGGATGGTAATACCGTTCGGGGTTGTAATGGTTTCTCCCTGCTGCGGCAAATGGTCCAATGCACCGATGAGAATACCGCCGACAGAATCATAATCCTCAGAGGAAAGCTCTGTATTTAAGGCATCGTTGATATCATCCAATTTCATACTGCCCTCTACAAGATATTGGCGAACGCCGACCTCCTGAATCAGCTTTTCCTCATCTTCGTCATACTCATCGCGGATTTCTCCGACGATTTCTTCCAGCAAATCCTCCAAAGTAATCATACCTACGCAGGCACCGTATTCGTTTAAAACAAATGCCACATTCATGGTAGCTTTTCGCATTTCCATCATCAAATCAGCGGTTTTTTTGTATTCGTAAGTATAGTAGGCATCTCTCATGATGTCACGAACCTGAAATTCTTTTTTATTGGAAACAAAAAGAAAATCCTTTATGTTGACAAAGCCGACGACATTATCGGTATCATTTTCAAAAACGGGAATACGGGTGTACATGGATTCCTTGAAAATTTTGAGCAGTTCATTGTAAGAAGCAGTGATGTCTATCATCGTGACATCAATTTTCGGAATCATAATATCCTTTGCCTCGGAATCGCTGAAGTCAAAAACATTATAAATCATTTCCCGTTCTTCTGTTTCAATTGCACCATCCTCGTGGCTGACATCCACATAGGTTTTTAAATCCTTTTCGGTTACGGTTGTTGTTTTTGCGGATGTATTGATATGAAATAGCAGCATGATACCGCCTGCTAATTTATCTATGATGAAAATGACCGGAGTAAATAAAAACATCAGTCCATAAATGATTCGGGCATAAGCAAGGGAAATTTTTTCGGAGCTGTACATTGCCCAGGTTTTTGGGGTGATTTCTCCGAATAAAAGAACCGCCAGAGTCAGCATACCTGTCATGATACCGACCGCATGGTTGCCCCATACATCAATTGCAAGCGTAGTTGCAAGAGAAGAAGCAGATATATTGACAATGTTATTGCCAACCAGAATAGTACTGAGCATCTTGCTGTATCGATCCAGTATTTTCTGTACCGTCTGAGCCTGCTTGTTTCCTTCTTCAATCAGGGTTCGAATGCGTATCCGGTTTACGGTAGTAAGGGCTGTTTCTGCGGATGAAAAGAATGCAGATAATAAAAGAAGCAAAATTAAAATAAAAAAACGTATGACACTGTCCGTATCCAAAAAATCAACCTCCTAAAATGTGAAATCGTTTATAGTACTATCTCTCTTTTTATATGATGAAGATAGTGTGATTAATCATATAATAGGGCGAAACAGATTGTCAAGTTTAAAAAGCTGCTGCATATATATAGTAACAGGAGGTGTTATAATGAAGGCTTCAATAAAAAGTAGTTCCTGTATGACTTTCTATTTAAAATGTCTTCTGTTTTCGTATATTCTGACAGTTGGGCTTTTGCTGTTTCTGGCACTTTTACTGTATCGGTTCGGCTTGACCGAGCGGATTGTATCGGCGGCAATTATTTTCGTTTACATAGCTGCATCTTTGTTTGCCGGATTTCTTGCAGGGAAAAAGATGGGAACGCGAAAATTTATGTGGGGATTATTAGCGGGAGTATTGTATTTTGCAGTTCTTCTTCTGGTTTCTGTCATACTGGATCAGGGAGCGTCCGGAATATCGGGAAATCCGGTTACGGTATTTATGATTTGCGGAGGAAGTGGTATGCTGGGAGGAATGTTAAGCTGATAAAGCCATGAAGAAAAAGTAAGGTTCACAGTATTGCGATTGACCTTTTTTATCAGTTGTGCTATACTTCTATAAACATGTGCAATGCGAGATATTGATTGCAGAATATTGATTCCGGCAGTTGGCTTGGATTATTATAAGGAGGATATCATACGATGAAACACATTAAAACATTAAGCACAAGAAATTTACAGGAATCTATGAAAAAGGGCGGTTGCGGTGAATGCCAGACATCCTGCCAGTCTGCTTGCAAGACATCCTGTACAGTAGGAAATCAGAGCTGTGAGAAAGTAAGCAAATAAGACAGTAACAAGAGCATGAAAAAATGCCGTATGAAAAGAACGGATAAGCAGCGATTTGCGTCGCTGCTTATATTACGTTAATAAGAATTTACAGACGGCAGTATAGAAAGGAAGTTTTTTGTGATCCATCAATATAAAAATAATGGATACAATATTGTCCTTGATGTGAACAGCGGAAGTGTTCATGTTGTGGATGATGTAGTATATGATTTGATTCCGGTAGTGGAAGCTGCGCTGCAAAGTGGTATAACAGAGGCAGAAGCAATTACAAAAAAAACGGTGACAGAGACCGGTCATAGTGAGGAAGTGTGCAGGGAGACTGTTGCAGAAATACTCGAATTAAAAGAAGCAGGGATGCTCTTTACAGAAGATATTTACCGGGATTATATTTTTGACTTTAAAAATCGTCAGACCGTTGTAAAAGCACTGTGTTTACATATCGCACATGACTGCAATCTGGCATGTCGGTACTGCTTTGCGGAAGAAGGCGAGTATCATGGCAGACGTGCAATGATGAGCTTTGAGGTGGGAAAAAAGGCACTGGATTTTCTTGTGAAAAATTCCGGTAACAGAGTAAATCTTGAGGTGGATTTTTTTGGCGGCGAGCCATTGATGAATTGGCAGGTCGTAAAGGATTTGGTTGCCTATGGCAGAAGTCTGGAGGAGCCTTACCATAAAAAATTTCGGTTTACCCTGACGACCAACGGAATTCTTTTAAATGATGAAATTCAGGAATTTGTAAATAAAGAGATGAGCAATGTGGTACTGAGTATCGATGGACGAAAGACGGTTCATGACAAGATGCGTCCGTTCCGGGGCGGACAGGGAAGCTATGACATTGTGATTCCGAAATATCAAAAGCTGGCAGAAAGCCGTGACCAGATGAATTATTATGTGCGAGGTACGTTTACGAGAAATAATCTGGACTTTGCAGAGGACGTACTTCATTTGGCGGATTTGGGCTTTGAGCAGATTTCCGTGGAGCCGGTTGTGGCGCAGGATACCGAGGATTATGCGATACGAAAAGAGGATATACCGCAGATTATGGAAGAGTATGATAAGCTGGCGGTAGAGCTGTTGAAGCGCAGAAAGGAAGGACGAGGAGTCAATTTCTTCCACTTTATGATTGATTTAGAGGGTGGCCCTTGTGTGGCAAAACGCCTTTCCGGCTGTGGCTCGGGAACAGAATATCTGGCAGTAACCCCGTGGGGAGATTTTTAT
>JAZNIP010000098.1:0-2735 GCA_045577575.1 Lachnospiraceae bacterium
AGCAGCGTAGCTGCGACGGATGCGCGAAGCGCAGCCGGATTTTGGAGCGTTGCCGAGTGATGACTTCAAAGAGGAGGAAATTCGGATGCGCGAAGCGCAGCCGAATTTTGGAGCATTGATAAGGTGCTGACAATAAGAGAATAATAACAGATTCGGAGCAATCATATGAGTTTAATGCAAAAAATATTCGGTACCCACAGTGAGCGGGAACTGAAAAGAATTATGCCTCTGGTAGAGAGAATTGAGGGACTGCGTCCTACCATGCAGGCGCTTACAGACGATGAATTAAAGGCAAAAACACAGGAATATAAAAAGAGATTTTCAGAAGGAGAAACACTGGATGACTTGCTGCCTGAGGCATATGCTACAGTGCGTGAAGCGGCGAAAAGAGTTATGAACATGGAGCACTACCGTGTACAGCTCATTGGTGGCATCATTTTGCATCAGGGGCGTATTGCGGAAATGAGAACCGGTGAAGGAAAGACACTTGTATCTACGCTTCCTGCATATTTAAATGCACTGGAGGGAAAAGGTGTCCATGTTGTTACGGTCAATGACTATCTGGCAAAACGTGACGCTGAATGGATGGGACAGGTACATGAATTTCTGGGCTTAAAAGTGGGTGTTGTTTTAAACTCCATGAAGGCAGAGGAACGTCGTGAAGCATATAACTGCGATATTACTTATGTAACAAACAATGAGTTGGGGTTTGACTATCTGCGAGATAACATGGTTATTTACAAGGAACAGCTTGTACTTCGCAATTTGCATTATGCAATTATTGATGAGGTAGACTCTGTTTTAATTGATGAGGCGCGTACTCCATTGATTATTTCCGGTCAGAGTGGCAAGTCTACAAAGCTGTATGAGGCATGTGACATCCTGGCACGCCAGTTAAAGCGGGGCGCGGATATGGAGGATTTGTCCAAGATTGATGCCATTATGGGTATTCAGCAGGAGGAGAGCGGGGACTTTATTGTCAATGAAAAGGATAAGGTCGTAAATCTGACTGCAGAGGGTGTTTCGAAAGTAGAGCGTTTCTTCCAGATTGAAAATCTGGCTGACCCGGAGCATTTGGAAATTCAGCACAATATTATTTTGGCTCTTCGTGCACACAATCTGATGTTCCGTGATCAGGATTATGTAGTAAAAGACGATCAGGTTATGATTGTTGATGAATTTACCGGACGTATTATGCCGGGACGCCGTTATTCAGATGGTTTGCATCAGGCAATCGAAGCAAAAGAGCATGTAAAGGTTAAGAGAGAAAGCAAGACACTGGCAACGATTACGTTCCAGAACTTCTTCAATAAATTTGAAAAGAAATCCGGTATGACCGGTACAGCCTTGACCGAGGAAAAGGAATTTCGTGATATTTATGGTATGGATGTTATCGAAATTCCGACCAATAAACCGGTGCTTCGAATCGACCATCAGGATGCAGTTTATAAGACCAAAAAAGAAAAGCTGCATGCGGTAATTGAAGCGGTAAAGGAAGCACATGCCAAAGGGCAGCCGGTATTGGTTGGTACCATTACCATCGAGATGTCAGAGGAGCTCAGCCGACTGCTGAAAAAAGAGGGAATTGAGCACAAGGTACTGAATGCGAAATTCCATGAGCTGGAGGCAGAAATTGTAGCAGATGCAGGTATTCACGGTTCGGTAACAATTGCTACCAATATGGCAGGTCGTGGTACGGATATTAAACTGGACGATGAAGCAAAGGCAAACGGTGGTTTGAAAATTATCGGTACGGAGCGTCATGAGTCCAGACGTATTGATAATCAGCTTCGTGGACGAAGCGGACGACAGGGAGATCCGGGTGAATCCAAGTTCTTCATTTCTCTGGAAGACGATTTGATGCGATTGTTCGGCTCTGAACGCTTGATTAATATGTTTAACGCACTTGGTATTCCGGAAAATCAGGAGATTGAACATAAGACCTTAACCAATGCTATCGAAACGGCGCAGAAAAAAATAGAAAACAATAACTTTGGTATTCGTAAAAATCTGTTAGAGTACGATCAGGTAATGAATGAGCAGAGAGAGATTATTTATGCTGAGCGTCGTCGTGTACTTGATGGTGAGAGCATGCGTGATGTTATCTACAAGATGATTACGGACATTGTAGAAAATACGGTAGATATTTGTATCGGTGATGATATGGATTCCGATGATTGGGACTTGACAGAATTAAATACATTGCTTCTGCCGATTATTCCATTGCAGGTTATTAACAGAGGACGTATTGAAAAGTTAAAGAAAAACAGTCTTAAGCATCAGTTAAAGGAAGAAGCTGTTAAACTGTATGAAAGCAAAGAGGCAGAGTTCCCGGAAACCGAAGCGATTCGAGAACTGGAGCGTGTCGTACTGTTAAAGGTAATTGACCGTAAATGGATGGATCATATTGATGACATGGATCAGCTTCGTCAGGGTATCGGTTTGCAGGCATACGGACAGAAGGATCCACTTGTAGAGTATAAGCTGAGTGGTTATGAGATGTTTGACAGCATGACAGACAGCATTCGTGAGGATACCGTGAAACTGCTGCTACATGTGCGTGTAGAGCAAAAAGTAGAAAGAGAACAGGTTGCGAAAGTAACCGGTACAAATAAGGATGATTCCGTGCAGAAGGCTCCGGTAAGAAGAGAGGCTGCAAAGGTATATCCGAATGACCCGTGTCCATGCGGAAGCGGAAAGAAATTTAAAAATTGCTGTGGCAGAAAGTAGGTGAC
>JAZNIP010000099.1:0-4580 GCA_045577575.1 Lachnospiraceae bacterium
GATAGGACCGGTTGCCATGCTGATTACCGGTATGCTCATAGGAAAAGTAGATATGAAGAGAGTGATGGGAAGTCTTCGTATCTGGAAGATTGCTGCACTGAGGCTTATTGTATTTCCTATGTTTGTTCTCTTATTTTTAAAATATAGTGGGATAAGGGAGCTGTCAGATAACGGATTTGAGATTTTGTTAATTACATTTTTGGCATCCATTGCACCGGCAGCATCCACGATAACCCAGATGGCACAGATATATGGTAAGGATGAGGACTATGCCAGTGCAATCAATGTTGTAACTACCTTGTCGTGTATGGTGACTATGCCGATTATGGTAATGTTGTATCAGATGTGACATAGGTACTAAACTTTTATCGGGAAATTGCCGATACATATTATGTAGGTAAAAGGAATTACAGCATTTTGATTCAGGGAGGATGCAGATATGAATGGAATAAACGGCTATCAGATTTATCAAAAAAATTATGCTCAGAGTATGGCATACACCGATGCCTACGAGAAAAATACGGCTTCCAAGCAGAATGCCGATGTGGAACAGACAAAGGATGCATTTGAGAATAACAGCGTGTCAGAAGTGAAAAAGGAGAAGGTAACCCTTAGTGATAATGCCAAATCTTTGCTGGAACGCTTGAAACAGACATATACCAATATGGATTTTACGGTTGCAAATTATAGTAGTGCACAGGAAGCTCAGAAGTATTTGGCAGGTGGCTCAAAAGAGTACAGTGTTTTAATTGACCCACAGTTATTAGAGCAGATGGCGGCTGATGAAGAGACAGAATTAAAATATATCGGTATGTTGGAAAACGCAGCGGCACAGCTTAGCGGTATGAAGGAAGAACTGGGTGAGGAAAATGATGCAGTACGGCTTGGTGTTTCCTTTGGAGCAGACGGTAGTACGACCTATTTTGCAGAGCTTGAAAAAATGAGCGAGAAGCAGAGGGCGCGGATAGAGAAAGCAAGGGAAGCGAAAAAGGAAGAGGCAAAAGAGGCAAAAGAAAAGGCAGAAGCCAAAAAAGCAGAGGAAGCCCAAAAAGAAGATGGGGTAAAGGGAACCAATCCTTACGAAAAAAATAAGCGTGTACGTTTGTATGCAAATTCTGCGGAGGAACTACTTGCGAAAATCCAAAATGTCGAGTGGAATAAAATAAAAGCAGAAGAAAATGCGGTTGGAAGCATTATAGATTTTGGCATATAAAAATAACAGAAACATAAAAGCTCCGGGTTTTGACATCCGGAGCTTTCATAATGGTGCGCTGACAACGTACATTATAAACCACGATAAAATTAAGCGTTCGCTTTGCTATGTACAAAGGCTTTAATGGCATCAAAGCTTTCCTGACTGATGACATGTTCAATCTTGCAGGCATCCTCAGAAGCTATGGACTCTGCTACGCCAATGCTTGTCAGCCAGGAACACAAAAATTCATGTCGTTCATAAATCATTTCTGCGATTTCTTTACCGGAATCGGTTAAATAAATAAAACCGGCATCCGTTACTGTAATATGATTTTTCTCACGCAAATTTTTCATGGCAACACTAACACTGGATTTTTTAAAATTTAATTCTGTTGCTACATCTACCGAGCGAACTACGGGTAGCTTTTTGCTGAGCATTAAAATTGTTTCCAAATAATTTTCCGCAGATTCGTTATAATTCATAGTACCCCACCTCGAATTAAATAAGAAATTGTCACATACGAGTAGTATAGCATAGTTGATTTAAAGTTTCTATAAAATAATTATTAATAAAAATTGTATAAAATGGTTGTTGACATCTAATAGAAGTTAGAATATACTAACTAATGGGAAAATGAAAACGATTATCAACTATCAATAAGTATTTTTTTTATACATTGGTTAGTTGAAACTAATACAAGGTAGTTACGACAAAGTATCGATAAAAACCAGTGAATAAACAGAAGAAAATCGGGAGGAAATAGAAATGAGTCAGAGCGTATTAAAAGCTGAGAAAAAAGCAGCACAGGAGCATAGAAACTATCATCGCACACAGATGCAAAAAGAGATGGTAATCCAATTGCTAAAAAAGCAGGGATGTCGTATTACAAAGCAGCGATTGATGCTGTTGGATGTTATTCTGGAAGAGGAGTGTTCCTGCTGCAAGGAAATCTATTATAAAGCATCCTGTATTGACAGTTCTATCGGAGCAGCGACAGTATATCGCATGATTAACATTTTGGAAGATATCGGAGCAATCAGTCGGAAGAATATGTATCGTATCGCCTGTGGCTGCAGTGAAGAGTGCCATGTGCAGGATGCGTGTACCATAGAGTTTGACGACGATACCGTATACCATTTATCTGCAAAAAACTGGAACAGTGTGATTAAGGCAGGTCTGGAAGCATGCGGATATGTGGCTCAGGGAATCCGAAGCGTGACGGTGAGACCGTGTGAATGTGAATAGAGCAGAGAGAAAGCCGATAACTGTTTACCTGGTTGTCGGCTTTTACATATTTAAAACGAATATTAAAGAATTATTAAATAAAAATAAATACAAAAAAAGTAATTGACATGCATATATAAGAAGTATAAAATACATAGCGTGCTATGAATAAGTTCAGACTGATACAAAATAGAAGGGAGAATCGGTTTGGAACTACAAGATATGGATTTTTCAGAGAATTTTGACAAAGAAATCGATAATTTCTGTTTTGGTATGCAGATGCGGAATGATATTCGCATGAAAATTGTGGCAGTTATGGGGTTTCTGGGCAAGAAACAGAAGGCAAAAATGGATAAGGAGCTGGAGAGCGTAGGAATGACTGCGACCCAGGTTCAGGTGATGCTTCATATCCTGCAATGCAATGTACAGGGCAAAACAGTTACCGCAAGAGATTTGGAGGAGTACTTTCGGGTAAAAAATTCTACGATTTCGGGAATTTTAAAACGGCTGGAAAAGAAAGATTTAATTGAGCGTGTAGCAGATAAAAATGACAGGCGGAATAAGCAGATAGGCATCAAGGGCGGCTTTGCCGGTTTATGTGGCAGTATTGATGAACGGGTAAAGGATGAAATCCATGAAATGTTTCGTGGTTTTTCCGAGGAGGAGCTGCAAGAGATGTTCAGGTTGCTGACGAAGCTTTTACATAATATGGATCAGGATAAAAAAGAGGAGTAAATAAAAGTGAAAAGGAGCAGAAGAGAGATGACGAGTAACAAGAAAAACGGTTTTTCACGGTTTATCGCACTTACATGCGTAACAATGATTTCTTCCGGATTGGTACTGGGAGGATGCGCTGAAAAGGGCGAGACAGAAGGGGAAGAAACTCAGAAGGACAATTCGATTTTGGTAGAAACAGCTACCCCACAGACGGAGAATATCGAATTGACCGGTAACTTTATGGGAACCGTAGAAGCAGAAAATGAGATTACGGTAGTTGCTAAGGCCGGTGGAGATGTTACCGCTACTTATTTTGAAGAGGGTGAGCGTGTTGAGGCAGGAGATTTACTGTTTACAGTAGACGATGCGGGGGCACAGATTAAAATGGCACAGGCACAGGCTAGTCTGGAAAGCGCCAGTGCAACGGTCAGCACTGCATCCGCAGGAGTGTCCGCTGCAGAATTGAATCTGCTTTATACACAGGATCAGATTCGGGAAACACTTGGTACAACAGATACTAACCTCATGAAATTGGAAAATGCAGTGGCAAGTGCAAAATATGCACTAAAGGCAGCTCAGGAAAATCAGGAGTATGCAAAGGAAGCTTTTGGCATCTCAAGAGAACAATATGAGGATTTAGAGGATTTGCTGGATGATTATGATGATGAAGCAGATGACTACGATGATGCAGCAGATAAGCTGGAAAAATATTATAAAAATTATCATAGGATAAAGTCGGCGAGTAATGATACCGAATTGCAACAAATTATGAATAGTATGGGATTGACCTATACTACAGGAGATACCGTAGATAGTGTGGCAAAGAAGTATCTGCAGGACAATACAAAAGCGTCTACCGATTATGAGCTGGCAACAATGGTAAGTAGCATGAGAAGTGCTGCAACTTCTTACCGTTCGCAGGGTGAAAGCGCGGATAAGAATAAGGATTCTATGAAATTAGCCCTGTTCCAGTCTGCAATCAGTATTGAAACGGCCAAGAATAATGTACTTTCTGCTGAGGATGCAAAGCGTCTGGCAGAAAAGATGTTAGAGGATTATAACTTATATACAATGGCTAAGATTATGACAGGTGCAAACGCAGAGCTTGCAGGTTCAAATTCTAAGTTAATCACTGCGCAGGCAAGTGTGATTCAGGCACAGGCAAGTGTGAAGCAGGCACAGGCAAGTGTGGATGCAGCACAGCTTGAACTCGACTATACACAGGTAACTGCACCGGTGTCCGGTGTGATTACACAGAAAAATGTTACAGTCAACAATATGGCGGCACAGGGTTCTCCGGCTTATGTAATTGCAGCAGATGACGGAGCAAATGTCGTATTTTATGTGGCAGAGACTGTTATGAGAGAGCTTTCTGTAGGACAGGAGGTTGTTGTTGAAAGAAACGGCAGTACATACAGTGCGACCATTTCCGAAAACGCGGGAG
>JAZNIP010000100.1:0-13341 GCA_045577575.1 Lachnospiraceae bacterium
ACCTTAATTACTTTGTCGTCTGCTTCCTTGCTACCGCAGGCTGTCAGTGCACTTACTGCCAGTACGGCTGTTAAAATAACGGAAAATAATCTCTTTTTCATAATACTTCTCCTCTTTCTTAATAAAATTTCGGTATTTGCAAAACACCGTTTTATCTGAATCTCCTGCCGGAAATACAAATCATTGCCTTAACCTTTATCTGCTTCGTTTGTCTAATTTTTTAGACAATCTTGTTCCGATGACCTGCAAAATCTGTACCAACAAAACAAGCAAAATTACTGTCACCCACATGATACCGGATTCATATCGGTAATAACCGTAGCGGATAGCGATATCACCAAGTCCTCCGCCACCTACAACACCTGCCATCGCGGAATAACCAAGAATCGTACCAAGCGCAATGGTTGCTCCTACGATGAGAGAGGTTCTCGCTTCTGCCAATAGTACCTTGAAAATAATCGTCCAAAGACTTGCTCCCATACTCTGTGCTGCCTCAATCACGCCTCTATCCACCTCTAACAGAGAAGATTCTACCAAACGTGCTATAAACGGTGCCGCCGCAATGGTCAGCGGAACGATAGTTGCAGTCGCACCATAGCTTTTTCCCGCAATCATACGGGTAAGCGGGATAACAAGAATCAAAAGAATCAAAAAGGGAACACTTCGGGTAATATTCACAATCACATCCAACAGCTTATAAACAAGTGTCTGCGGCCGTAAGCCTTCCTTTGCTGTTACTACAAGGGCAATTCCAAGCGGAAGCCCGATAACATATGCCATAATGGTCGAGACAAGCGTCATATATAAGGTAATTCCCGTATTTTGTACCAACATCATTATTACTTCGTTACTCCACATAATTAACAAGCTCCTCCACCGCAAGATTTCTTTCTTTTAAATAGTGTATCATCTTTTCTGCCGTCACACTGTCCTCCGGAAGCTGCAGCACCATCTGGCCATGTGCAATGCCTCCGATATCCTTTGTATCCGCCAGCAGGATATTAACCGGTGCCTTACAGGCCAGAACCATATTGCCGATAACCGGCTCAAAAGAAGAATTTTCACTGAATACAATACGGATACAACGTTTTCCCTTCATAATGGTCGGTGCACTTCCACTCTGGAACACAAGCTTCTGCGCCGCCTTTGTCTGTGGTCTGGAAAATACCTCTTCCACACTTCCTGTCTCCACCAGATATCCATCATCAATAATTGCTACCTGATTGCAGATTTCCTGTACCACCGACATCTCATGAGTAATGATTACAATCGTAATTCCGTATTTCTCATTAATTTCCTTTAACAGTGCCAAAATAGACTTTGTAGTGGTAGGATCCAAAGCACTTGTTGCTTCATCACAAAGCAAAATCTTTGGATTATTTGCAAGCGCTCTTGCAATAGCAACTCTCTGCTTCTGTCCGCCGGAAAGCTGTGCCGGATATGCATTCGCTTTTTCGGAAAGTCCTACGATTTCCAAAAGCTCCTCCGCACGCTTTTTCGCATCCCTACGCTTCATACCTACGATTTCCAACGGGAAACAAATATTATCCAATACATTTCTCTGCATAAGCAAATTGAAATGCTGAAAAATCATGGAAATTTCCGTGCGCGCCTTTCTGAGCTGAGCTTCGCTCATCTGACTCAAATCCTGTCCCTCCACAAACACCGTTCCGCTTGTGGGCTTCTCTAAAAAATTCAGGCAGCGGACAAGCGTACTTTTCCCTGCACCGCTCATACCGATGATACCGCAGATATTTCCTTTTTCGATATCCAGATTAATGCCTTTCAACGCTTCTACTGTATTATCGCGTCCGATAAAGGTCTTTGTTACATCTTTAATTTGGATGATTGCTCCCATATTTGTTTCCTTTCTCAATCCCGTGGTCTTAGTTTAATCCATTTGTCTGTTTTTGGAAAATACAAAAAAACAACGTTCTGCCATAGTTTCAAGCTATTTCAAGACTTGCTTCGCAGTGCTTCCATATAAGCTCTCCCATAACGGCTGAGCGACACATTTTTCTGTGTAATTGTTCCGATTTTCATATATTCATCGACAAGCAGCGGTCTGGCAATAATACTTTCTCCATTCAGCTCTTTACTGATTCTTCCGGAGCTAACCGTATAGCCGTTTAAACCAATCATCAGATTCGACAAGGTTGCACGATCGCTGACCTTTACATTTTTCTGCCTGTCCAGAGTGCTCAGAATTTCCTCTGAAAAATAAAAGGAATTGTACTCTCCCTGTTCAAAGGAAATATAAGGGTACTCCTCTAAATCCTCCAATGTCAGCGCTGATTTCTCCGCTAACGGGTGACGATAGCAAATAAACACATGCGGCTTTTCCACAAACAGCTCCTCAAATTTCAAATTGTTCTGATGTATCATCTTCATAATTACCTCTTCATTTTTAGATGAAACATAAAGCACACCGATTTCACTTTTTAGGCGACTTACATCCTCGATAATCTCATGCGTTTTCGTCTCCCGCAATGTGAATTCATATCGCTTCGCATCAAACTCCTTGATAACATCCACAAACGCCTCCACCGCAAAGGAATAATGCTGACAGGACACTGAAAACTGAGGCTTTCGTTCCTGCACATTTAAAAACCGCTCCTCTAAAAGATTCGCCTGCTCCAATACCTGTCTGGCATACGACAAAAAGACATCGCCTTCATTTGAAATGGCAACGCCTCTGTTTGTTCTGTTAAATATGCTAATCTGCATTTCCCTTTCCAGCTCCCGCACCGCATTGGTCAGACTCGGTTGGGAAATGAACAGCTTTTTCGCTGCTTCCGTAATATTTCCGGTTTCCGCAATCGTTACGATGTATTTCAACTGCTGCAAAGTCATCCTTTGTACCTCTTTTTGGCTTTTTCGCTTTCCGTCATTTCTACAGGATGCCTATCCCCATACTCAGTTTATATGCTGAAGCACCTGTTCCAGCTCATCCAGACTGCGAATTGTTCCGGCAGCATTTTCTACCTGCCCAAAGCCATACTCTGCAAAGATAAACGGCAGTCCTGCCATATCTGCTGCCTCTTTATCTCCACGGGTATCACCTACATATACCGCCTCTTCTTTGGCAATTCCATTGCGTTCCATTAAAAGCCGTATGGTTTCGCCCTTACAGGTTCCTGTATTTCCAAAGCAGTCAAAGTCTTTAAACAAATGTGTCATCTCATTTTTTCGCATCACAAGCTCAATATATCCGCATTGGCAATTGCTTACAATGTATAACTGATAATCTTCTGCCAACCGTTCCATACAGGCACGCATTCCCGGATAAGCAATGTCTTTCTCATTTTCATCCAGAAGCAAATGCTCATATTCACAGCATTTATCTAAAATTTCCTGACGCTTTTCCATATCGGTAACATCACCGAATAAATGCTCTGCAATCACATCCATCGGCTGTCCGAATTCTCTTTGCAATATCTCTGCCGTAACAACTGCCTTAGAATATCCGGTTTCACTTACCGCTCTTCTCCATCCCTCTGCCACAATCGGTGTGGAATTCCAAATGGTTCCGTCCACGTCAAAAATTACATGCTTTATCATTTCGTTTCCTCCCTCATACCGTATCTATTTATCGTGTAGTGCTGCCATCAGCGCTCCAATTAAAATACAGAAATCCGACAAATTAAACACTACACTCCGCAGCTTTTTCCATTTTACGTTAAAGCTGAAATAATCTACCACATATTTTCGCCTCAATCGGTCATAGGTATTGCTGAATGCTCCACCTAAAAGCAGCGCAAGTCCTGCTTTCAGCACTCCACGCCCTTTCTGACCAAGCGTCAGCACAAACACAACCGTCACCGCTGCTGTCAGCAAAAGCGACACCATCGCCACAAGTGGTCTGACACACTCTCCCATATCCAAAAAAGCGCCTTTATTATGATACTTGCGGATAATCAGCATATTTTTACACATCATTTCTTCCGATTGCGCGTCCTTATGTGTCTCAATATAGTTTTTCAACAAGAGCTCAAGCAAAAATATGCCCGCTGTAATCCCTATGTAAATCATGCTTTCTCCATTCTGTCAGCATTTTTCCCAAACTATCCGGTACTCTAAAACAATCCTGCCAGCTCCTGAAAGGTTCGCTGTACATTAATTTTTCCAAGTCCCCATTCTCTGCTGGGATATTCGATATTTTCCGTTCTGACCGCACCAAGTGCCATATAATATTTTAACTCTCTGCCCGATGCAAGCGGATAATTTCTTTCCACGACTGTCCATTGCATTAACTGCGCTGCTGCTCCTGCAGTCATCCCTGCCGCGAGAGAGCTGCCGCTTCTCCTGCCGAGAATCGTCGGAACATTAACCCCCGGCGCCGCAAACTCCGGCTTGATACGCCTGTCTGCCGTAAAGCCTCTGCCCGACCGCTCATAAAAGCTTCCGTCTGCATCATTGTATGCATTTACGGTAATAACCCACTGAGTCATCGCCGGCTCCGTCAATGTCACATATGGATCCGGTTTTAAAAAGTAGGTATCCCCTGACAGAAAATCACCAATCGGAAGCCACATATTATAACGTCCTCCCGGTATCTCCACCTCTGCTTCTATTTGAAAAGTCCAGACACCTGCCGTGGGACTAACAAAACGAAACAGTAAAAGACTTCTTCCGGAAGCTGCTTCCAACGGAATACTCTCTACTGTAATAACCGTCTGTTCAAAGACAAACCGATATTCCCGCGTACTGCGGCTTTCCGTTGAAATACCGGTGACCGTTTCTCCTCCCGGCGAGCGAAGAGACATCTCATAACGACTAGGGCCCTCTGCCCATACGCCTAACAAAAATCCCCTGTCGTCTTCTCCAACGCGCAGTTCTATACTCTGTGCCTCCGAAGTAGAAAGATTTTGTACATGATGTGCCGCTGCACCTTCATTTCCTCCGCAGACAACAATCGCTCTGCTGCGTTTTGTTGCAATGGAATCCAGATATCGGTTCAATACAGAGGAACCTGTATGGCTGCCATAGCTACTTCCGATTCCGATGCAGATAATCACCGGCCTGTTTCGCGCAACTGCATAACTCTCCAGATACTTAATCGCCATCAAAATATCTGTTTCTGCGTAAGCCACAGCATCCTGTGGCAAAAGATAATAATCCCTCAGATACTGTTTCGCCTGACGCAGCTTTACCACTACGATATCCGCATCCGGTGCAGCTCCGATATAACGACTGCCGCCCTCCAAAATACTTCCTGCTGCCACACTTGCCATTGCTGTTCCATGACCATCCTCATCCCAGCTCGGCACCAGTTCCCGCGGTCTGTCTGAAGAAAGCGCTTCATTAATCTGCTCCCGACTGTAGGCAGCTCCATAAAGGAAACCCTGCGGTGGTATGCCATCCAAAGTCTGATCCCAGATAGAGAGTATTCTGCTGCTACCCTCACTACTGCGAAACACATCCAGCGTATAACGGATTCCCGTATCCACAAAGCCGATAATAACACCACGCCCTGTCAGGGACAGAGGCGGTCTCTGTACCTGCAAAATTCCCGCATCTGCGAGTGCCAACGGGTCAAATCGCTGCTCCCCTATATTTTCTGTCTGCATCAGTCCATAGCACTTTGGTAATGCATAAAACGGATAATTTCTCAGCTCCACTGCTGCTTCGGGATTCAGCTTAAAATATACGATGCTGATAAGCGAGTCTACTTCCACACGGCAATAATCCTGCATTCCATCGTTCGGATTGCTTTCTTCAATAGAATAATCCAACAAGAGTTCTCCGAACTCCTCGGATTTTATTTTTTCTTCACATGTCATAGGAACATCCTGTTTTTCTTTTTTCAATTACCATTCTATGACACATTTTGTTTTTCTATTTATTTTCTATTTGTTTCATGTCATCCATTTCTTTCAGCGTATAGCCATTGCTGCGGATATCAATCAGCGGACCGCCGGTTCCTTCAATGTATTCCCGCGTAATCGTCACTCTGCCGATATTGTCATCCTTTGGAATTTCATACATAATATCCAGCATAAACTCCTCAATAATTGCACGCAGAGCTCTCGCTCCGGTGTCCTTTTTCAAAGCTCTTTCCGCAATGGCTTCCAGTGCGCCCTCATCAAACTCCAGCTTCACCTCATCCAGCTCCAAAAGCTTCTGATACTGCTTTAAAATAGCATTTTTCGGCTCCTGCAATATTTTAATCATCATTTCCTTTGTCAAGCCCTGCAGGGTATACAGAATCGGGAGTCTGCCGAGAAACTCAGGTATCATGCCGAATTTTTTCAAATCCTCTATCGTGACCTTTTGCAAAATATTTTTATCTTTATCATATTTATCCTTCAGCTCTGCATTGTATCCGATTGCCGTCTGCTTATTCAAACGCTGCTTGATAATTTCCTCCAAATCCGGAAATGCCCCGCCACAAATAAATAAAATGTTTCTTGTATTGACCGTAGCAAGGGGCACCATAGCATTCTTACTATTGGCTCCTACCGGTACCTCTACCTCTGCACCTTCTAACAGACGCAGCATGCCCTGCTGTACCGACTCACCGCTTACATCTCTTGAGGTCGTATTTTTCTTTTTGGCAATTTTATCAATCTCATCAATAAAAATAATACCCTTTTCCGCGCGCTCCACATCATTGTCCGCTGCCGCAAGCAGCTTGGAAACAACGCTTTCAATATCATCACCGATATATCCCGCTTCCGTCAGAGAAGTCGCATCCGCAATGGCAAGCGGCACATCCAACAGTCTTGCAAGCGTCTTTACCAGATACGTCTTGCCACAGCCGGTCGGTCCTATCATAAGCATATTGGATTTCTCAATCTCAATCTCGTCCATAGTGTCCGTTGCCACTCTTTTATAGTGATTGTAAACCGCTACGGAAATAACCTTTTTCGCATGCTCCTGTCCTACAATATAATCATCCAGCTGTGCTTTTATTCTATGAGGCGCCGGAATGTTTTTAATATCCAGTACCGGCTGCTGTTTCTTTTTCGCCTTTTTCTTTTTCAGCTTCTGCTTGTTCGGAATCCCACCTTCACCCTGCAAATCTGCAATATTAACAAAGCTGATATTGGGGAATCCTTTTCCTCCGTTCGGAATCCCTTCAAACGGATTGTTATTCAGCATTCCCTGATAATCAAACTGGCTGACCGTATCCATTGTTTTATGCATACAGTCATTGCATACAGAAATATGATTCGGCAGCTTAAACATCTTACCTGTTTTACTTTCCGGTCTGCGGCAGATAAAGCATACATCCTCATATTCACTTTCCCGGTCCGATTCGTTTTCTGAATCTGCATTCTCTTCCTCTTTTTCCGGGTCATCTGAAAAGTCTTCGTCCTCTAAAAAGTTCTCTTCCTCTTCTTCCAGCAAATCCTCTTCTAAATCTTCTTCCAATAATTCCTGTTCTATTTCATCATCATAAAAATCTGACATTTCTATTCTCCTTATTTCTTCCTCTGCACCGCATATTATAATGTGCACACATGAATTCTAGCATAGATTTTTCCCGCTAACAATTAAAAATATATAAAAAACAGTCCGCAAGCCTTCTTATATTTCGAATAAAGTTATCTCACGAACTGTTTTTATTATGCTATGGTATTTTCGAGTTTGCTAAATCTGTATTTTCTGTTGCACGTTCTACTCTAAACCTGCTTCAGCCTTTGCTCCCAGTACCACGGTTACTTTTTTCTCCTGATAGCCGTTTGGACTGCCCTGCTGGATGGTAATTTCCACCTCAGAGCCTGCCGGATAGTACTGCATCATCTTTTGCAGTTCTTCCATAGAAGCAATGCTGCTGCCGTCAAACTTCGTAATAATATCACCCTTTACAATACCTGCCTTCTGTGCCGCCGTACCTTCATATACCTGCCCTACATAGACACCCTTCGGCATACCGTACATCTGCGATACTTCCTCCGTCACATTTACACCGGAAATTCCCAGATATGCGGCTTCATCCTCATCTACCTTTACCTTCGTAGTCTTGGACATCAACTCTTCAATAATCGGTTTTGCAGAAGAAATCGGAATGGCATAGCCCATGCCTTCTACTACCGTACCACCGATTTTATTAGAATTAATACCGATAACTTCCCCCTTCATGTTAAGGAGTGCACCACCGGAATTTCCCGGATTGATTGCTGCATCTGTCTGAATCAGCTCATTTCCGTTATTGGTATCCTCTACAACTCTGTTCAATGCACTGATGACACCGGTTGTTACCGACTGACCATAACCAAGTGCATTACCGATGGCAATTGCCGGCTCACCTACCGTCAGTGCATCCGAATCGCCCAATGTCGCAATTACAATACTGTTTTTCGTACTGCTCTTAATATCTTCAAGCGGCACGGCAATTACAGCCAAATCCTTATCGGAATCATAACCCTTTACCTGTGCTTCCACCTGTTCACCATCAATAAACTGAATATTCAAAATATCTGCATCTGCGATTACATGCTGATTGGTTACCACCAAAAGCTCCGTATCGTTTTCTCCTACGATAATACCCGAACCGCTTGCCTGATTCTGACTTTCCAGCTTCTGTCCGAAAAAGTTAGAGGTTTCCGTATATACATTGGTAATGGATACAACTGCCGGCATCACATTTTTTACCACTCCGGTCACATCGGTTACCACTGTAGTCACCGTATTGCTTGTTGAAATAGAGCTGCCGGATGCCTGTACCACATCCTTTCCCTCTTCCTTTGTTTCCTCCAAAGCCTGCACCTGTTCTTCTTTTGTCAAAATCCCCGCAACCGTCTGTACGGCATAAAAGCCTGTTCCTGCCAAAAGTCCGAAGCAAAGTCCTACCGCTCCGCCAATAACAATTTTCTGCCAAGCCTTATTTCCGCCTTTTTTCTTAGGAGGCTCCGGCTGCATCTGCGGCGCACTCTGATAACCACTATATACTCCCTGCGTGCTGCTCTCCTCGTAACTTACATTCTTATTTTCAAAATCATTCGGATAATTATTTCCATACATAATCACATGACCCCTTTCTAACCTGCCATCTTATCCGGTAAGCATTTTCGTCTTACTTTCTGAATCTAAGTATAGTTCGCATTTGTGTCCAAATTGTGATGAAAGTATGCAAATTTTATTAAATTCAATTTTTTTATAAATCATATTTAAAATCACTCTACAGTCACTGACTTAGCAAGGTTTCGTGGCTTATCCACGTCACATCCCCTGCCAAGTGCTACATAATAGCCAAACAACTGCAATGGAATAATCGCAAGTGAATTGGTAAAATATGCATTTGTCTCCGGAATATAAATGGTATAATCGGAAACCTTCTCCATTTCCTTATTGCCGGCATTGGTAACTGCCAACAGAAATGCTCCTCTTGCTTTTACCTCAACCATATTGCTGATGGTTTTCTGATAGAGCATCGGCTGTGTGGAAACAGCCGCAACAAGTGTCCCTTCTTCAATCAGGGAAATTGTTCCGTGCTTTAATTCTCCGGCTGCATAAGCTTCTGAATGAATATATGAAATTTCTTTCAGCTTTAAGGATGCTTCCAATGAAATGGCATAATCTATACCGCGTCCGATAAAAAATACATCTCTTGCACCAATGTAACGGTTTGCAAAATGCTGAATTTTTTCTTTGTTATTGAGCAGCAGCTCTATCTGGTCAGGCAGACGTCGCAAATCCTTTACCAGTTGCTGATAGGTCTTTTCATCTACTGTTTTCTTTACCGACGCAAACTTCATTGCCAGTAAATACAAAGCAATAAGCTGCGCACTGTATGCCTTTGTGGTAGCAACCGCGATTTCCGGTCCTGCCCATGTGTACATAACATTGTCTGCCTCTCGGGCAATGGAGCTGCCCACTACATTGACAATTCCAAGCACCTGAAAGCCTCTCTGTTTTGCTTCCCGAATTGCCGCAAGGGTATCTGCCGTTTCTCCAGACTGGCTGATGGCAATCACCATAGCCCCCTCCTCTAAAATAGGATCCCGATAACGGAATTCCGATGCTAAATCTACTTCTACCGGAATCCTTGCCAATCCCTCCAACACATATTTTCCGGTTACTCCTGCATGATATGCTGAACCGCAGGCTACAATATGAATTTTACGAATTTTTTGAATTTCCTCATCATCCAGACCCAGCTCTTCGATTTCTATCCGATCCTTTTTCAGGCGTGGAAGCAGGGTATCCGTTACCGTCTTTGGCTGCTCATACATTTCCTTCAGCATAAAATGCTCATAACCGGCTTTTTCCGCCGCATCCGCATCCCACTCGATGGTAGTAGGCTCTTTTTTGATTTCCTCCTCATCCAATGTATAAAAATGCATATGGTCTTCCCTAAGACGCACAACCTCCTGTTCTTCCACAAAATACACGCTTCTTGTATATCGCAGAATTGCAGGTACATCCGAGGCAATAAAGCAGCCCTCCTGATTCTGTCCGACAATCAAAGGGCTCCCTTTTCTTGCCGCAAAGATTTCACCCGGATGGTCAGCAAACATGATACCGAGTGCATAAGAGCCTTCAATGCGGTGAAGCACCTTTAAAATAGTCTCCAACGGATTTCCGTTATAATAATAATCCAAAAGCTGCGCCACCACTTCCGTATCGGTTTCCGAAACAAATTCATAGCCCTTTTTCATCAGTTTATTTCGAAGTGCAATGTAATTTTCAATAATACCGTTATGTACTACTGTAATGGTTTTATCCTTGTTAAAATGAGGATGAGAATTAACATCGTTGGGAATTCCGTGTGTTGCCCATCTCGTATGCCCGATTCCTGCAGTTCCCGGCATAGTAGCTCCGCCGTGCGTCAGCTCCTCAAGCACCTTTAATCTGCCGACCGCTTTTGTAATGTTGACATTCTGACCGTCAAACACCGCCATTCCTGCCGAATCATAGCCTCTGTACTCCAGCTTTGCAAGTCCGTCCAAAATAATGGGAGCTGCCTGCTTTTTTCCGATATATCCTACGATACCACACATATTTCCATCCTACCTTTCCGACACTTTGTGCCAGTAATTACGGTTCATGCTGCATTTTTTAATCAACCATCCCGGAAGCCGTTTATAATTTCTACCCAGCTTATATCCTAAAAATTTCCATCCGCTTCCCCACAGCATCGGAAGAATCTGCCGACCGTTTTCTGTCTCCTTCAGATACTTTGCAGTCTGTTTTACGAGACGAATTCCTTCGGATTCCGATTTGATTTCGGCAAATACCTCCGGGTGGTCTGCCTGAGAGACTCCCAAATCAAAATTGCGGTGAAAATTTTGCACCCAAGTATAATTATGAGAATGCAGTACCAGTGCATTCGCTGCATACGCAATCTTATATCCGTTTTTTACAGCACCTGCCGCATAAATCATATCCTCATTAAAAATCGTATGACGGATAAAACCGCCCAACTCATCAAACACACTACGATTATATGCCGCGCACGCATTGGAGCAGAAAAATGCTTTTATTCCAAGCTCCCGGATATCCTCCGCTCCCTTGAGGCGCGACTCCTTCGGATAATTAAAGCCCTTTGTAAATCGCTCAGCCGGACTACAGTCCTCCTTCGGCAACTGTCTTGCATAGCTTACCGCCGCCTCCCCCTTTAAAAGCGGCTCTAAGAGCCGTTCAAGCAAATACTCATCTGCCGGAATCGCATCCTGTGTCATACATACAAAATACGGTGCAACAGATCTTTTAATTCCTTGATTTCTCGTATTTCCGTGATCAAACTCCCATTTAGAAAGATGGTGAATATCCAAATTATGAAATTCCTTGAAGCCGGAATTTTGATATTTGAGCCGCTCAAAATCTTTTTCTTCCGTATTCATGATAATGATTTTTCCAACCTTCACGCTCTGACTCTGCAATCGCCTGAGCAGAGTCACAAACTCATCCTCCGGTTTGCAGGTTGGTATGATTACGTCTACAACTGTTTCCATTTCCCCTCCGAATCGAACCAAATCTACAAAAAGGGACCGAGATACGGCCCCTTCCGATGTTTTTATCTTTTTGTTTATACTAACTGTTATTCTGCGGAAGCTACTACTTCTGCTCCGGCATCTTTAGCCGCAAACTCATCCGCCTCTGTATTGGCATATTTTCCGGTATCCTTTGCCACCTTCTGGCTAAATTCCTTAACCTCAGTAGATACCTCATAATCATCTTCGCCAAACAGGAATTTGTGCAGTTCTTTTACATTTTGCTCCAAATCCTGTGGGATAACACAGCTTCCCTTACTTCCAACCGTTCCGGTTGCACGATATTTTTCAAACGGGAATCCGTCATTTCCTACAATACTGTAATTGCCCAAATCAGACATCACACCTAAAATCTCGCTGACATCAAGAGACGTAGATACATTATCCATAACACCGTTTGCTACATCATTCAGCTTCGATACACTTGCTGATTTCGCCTTTTCGGAAATTGCCGTAATAACATCACGCTGGCGCTGTGCTCTTTGGAAATCGTTTCCAATATATCGGATACGGCAATATGCTGTTGCCTGAAGTCCGTTCAATGTCTGCATACCCGATTTGGTAACCGGAATATAGTCCTTACCCTCCTGTGCGGTGAAGGTCTTTCCGTCCGTTGTCGTACCGACCATACTAATCTGGTAGTTATTCAAATGGCTGATCTCACCTTCCGTAACATTAATTTCCACTCCGCCGAGTGCATCAATCACTTCAATCAGACCGTCAAAACCAACCGTTACGTAATCGGTAATATTCATATTCAAATTTTTATTCAGCATGGTAATCGCCTGCTCAGGACCACCCTTTGCATAAGCTGCATTACACTTATTATAAGTATCATTTCCAAGATTCAGATAAGTATCACGGAATACGGAAACCAGCTTTACATCTCCGGTGTCCTGATTGATGGAAGCAACGATAATTGTATCACTTCGTGTACCCTTACCAAGAGATCCCTCTCTGGAATCAACACCGAATAATGCAATGTTCCGGTAGCCCTTCATAACCTCATTTTTCTCTACCTTTTCGTTCATCTCCATAACGATATTTTCTTCGTTAATCTGAATTTTATCTACTTTTTCTGTTTTCAGAACGGTATACAAAAAACCAAGCATAACTACCAGTATAATAATCTCTGTCGCAAATAAAATCGTCCTGTTACGCTTTCTGGCTTTCCTTTTTTGAGCGGAAAGCTTTTTGCTTTTTGTTTTCTTTGCCTTATTTGTTGTTGACATCTTAACTGTTCTCCCTTGTCATTTGCCTGCATATTAATATGCGTTCTTATTGATGAAGCCCTTAAATATTGTCAAAAATAAAATTTTAATGTCGAACCCCATCGTCCAATTTTCAATATAAAAAATATCGTAATCAATCCGTTTGCGAATTGAGGTATCTCCGCGAT
>JAZNIP010000101.1:0-3578 GCA_045577575.1 Lachnospiraceae bacterium
TCACTTTCTCCTTGAAAGGAAATCACATCATGAATGGCATCCTTAGATTTGTTCATATCCTTTATGAAGCCGGTAATTCCTTCCGGCTCATGGTATTCCAAAATCTCCGGTTCTTCCTTACGTCTGTCTTCAAATCGAATCGTAAGAGACGGATTTAAATATGCCGTTTCGTGGAGACGGCTTTTTACCTCATCTTCTTTGAAGCGTGTTCTGTCAAATATCGTATCATCCGGCAAAAAAGAAATTGTCGTTCCGGTTTCCTTCGTCTTTCCGATAACAGGTAAAAGACCATTTTCAAGTTCAACCACCGGATTGCCCCGTTCATATTTATCCTCAAATATACAGCCCTCTCTTTTGACCGTGACAGTCAACCATGTGGAGAGTGCATTTACAACCGAAGAGCCCACTCCGTGAAGTCCACCGCTCGTTTTATACGCAGAATCATCAAATTTGCCACCTGCATGAAGCGTAGTAAACACAAGCCGCTCTGCACTGATACCCTTTTCATGCATTCCTACCGGAATACCACGTCCGTTATCACTGACTGTAGCCGAGCCGTCCGCATTTAATGTAACGGTAATCTGACTGCAATAGCCTGCCAGATGCTCATCTACCGCGTTGTCTACGATTTCATAAATCAAATGGTTTAAACCCTTCGTCGACACACTTCCGATATACATACCCGGACGCATTCTGACCGCTTCCAGTCCCTCCAATACGGTAATGCTGGACGCATCATAGGTTTCTTTTTTTGCCATACTATATAACCTCTTTCATGTCTCTTTACCAAAATAATCTTATCCCACATTTTGGGTTTCGTCAAACAAAAAACCTCTAAAGCTAGTGTTTTTCACTCACAAACGCCTCTATACTACTGCGAAAGAGGCCGACAGTTGTACAGGCGCAGTCTGCCGGCTGCATATGACGCTTCACATAAATAGCCGCATCCATTGTCTGTGTGATAGTCATAGAAGCCCTTTTTCTCTTCATCAAGGGCAGAAAAAATTGCCATAATTGTTCCTCCATGTACTACAAAAGCTGACCTTTCCGGCAGCTTCTCCGTCTTAAGAATCCGTAAAAGAGCCCTTATACTACGCTCGCAAAAGCTTTGGGGTGATTCGCCACCCGGAAAAGCAGCCTTACCGTTTCCTGCAAGCCATTCTTTGTATTCTGAGGTTGCTTCCAGCTCCCGGGCATTTTTATTCTCGAACATTCCGAAATCGCATTCACGAAATCCGTCTATAATATGTTTTTTTGTATCCGGATACAAAAGCTCTGCCGTCTCCAGACAACGCTTCATCGGACTGACATACACTACGTCAGCCTGCGGATAAAGCCCTCTTTTTTTTCCGGCAAGCAAATCAGCCTTTCCTATCTCACATAAGCCCTCATCGGTCTGTCCGCCGATATATTTTTTGAATCGGTTTCCTTCCGTCATTCCGTGTCTGATCCAGATAAATTCCATATGTCCTTTTCCTTTCCGTCAGCAGACTTTATGATTATCGGAAGTCCACCGACGATTCTCTCCATCTGTTCTGCTCTTTGTGCCAGATAACAAAGAAGTCTGCCGACTGCTTCACGATAGCAACGATCCTGTTTATCCAAAGGAACCACTCCATAACCGACTTCATCGCAAATAACAACCAGATTCGGACAGAGTTCCAAAAATTCATCCATTCGTTTTTGGCATTTTTCCGTAATACACTCCACGTCCGAAAGCGCATCTTCCTTTATACAACAAAAAACCATACGATGCAGCCCATTCAGCACCTTTATCTTCTTAGATACAGCATGGCAGTTTCCGTCCAGAATATCCTCTTTAGACAAAAGGATTCCCTGCTTTGCCAATTTGTATTTTACATATTCCAGTTTTCCCTGAAAGCTGCCTCCTACCACCAAAACCATATAAATTCCATGCTCCCTGTAATCCACACAAACACAAGTTCATAAACTGCCACAAACCAACCCGCCAAATCTCCAGTCACTCCACCGAAATGTCTGCGCGCCATGCCAACATAAAATAAAACAACCAAAAGACTTAACAAAACAGCACCGATTCCGGGCACACCATATAATAATCCGGAAGCGGCAAATCCAAGAAAAACCCAACTCATGAGTACTCCCGTTACGACACTTTTGTGTGCACTTGAAGCAAAGGTATACAACAATCCCTCTTTTTTTGCACTTTTTACAGAAATCAATACGATGCCGCTCAATGTGCGGGATAAGAAAAAGCCAACCGTCAAAAAAAGAAGCTGTCTTCTGTTAAGTATCAGATACAGCCCCGCACCATAGAGGCAAATATAACAAATCAGGCTGATACACGCAAATGCACCAACATGAGGGTCTTTTAGAATTTCCAATTTTTTTTCTTTTTCCTGCCAGGAATGAAGTGCATCCATCGTGTCCATAAATCCATCCATATGGATTCCTCCGGTTATGGCTATCGGAAGGACACAGCCGGTCAATACAAATACCATCAACGGTATAAAAACACCAATATTTGCACGCAGCGTCCATAAAAAATACATTGCACTCCCCTGTACCACTCCGATGAAGGGAAAAAAGCAGAGTACATATTTCATGTTTTGGGATTCCCATGCCACTTTGGGCATCGGAATTTTCGAGTACATGGAAAAAGCCATGCACAGATTTTTTAACACGGACATAATGCTTCCCCCTTCAAAAATACCGGAACGGAATACACAACCTCACAGACACTGTCTGCTCTTTGTGCCAATTTGCGATTTACCGTACCGAGTGCCTGCTGATATTCTTTCATTTCACCATCATAAAACGTTCCGTCTGAAAAAATCTCATTTGTTACAATAACAATATGCCGATAATCGCTTCTCTCAATCTGGGACAAAATCTCACAACAGGCATTCTCTCCTGACATGTGCTTTTCAAACATCAGATTCGCCAACAAATTGGAAATACACTCCAGAAGCGCAACCGCAGGCTCTTCTTTTGGCTCCGTTTGCACCGAAAGTCCAAAAGGAACCTCCTGTGTAACAAAACCCTTTCCTTCCCGCATTTTTTGATGCCGGGCAATTCGTTTTTTCGCTTCACGACTGATATTTTCCATCGTTGCAAAATAAATTTTTTGCCGGATTTCCTCACGCTCGGCAAGGGCACAGACAAGCTTTTCCGCATATTCGGATTTTCCGCTGCCACTTGCTCCGGTAATCAAATATATCACGTTTTATTCTCCATATTTTTCATAAGGCTTTATGCGAGCCTTTTCAAAGGTTTCTTCATTTTGATAAACGGCTTCCACCATATCAAGCATCGGAAAAAGAAGTGCCGCTCCGCTTCCTTCTCCCAGTGCCAAGTCTGCACAGATTACCGGTGCCAAAGAAAGCTCCTTTAAAATTGCCGTCATACACGGTTCTCTGCTGATATGGGATGCCAGCATAAAATCCACTGCTCCCGGACAGAGTCTTTCTGCCACCAGTGCCGAAACCGCCGAAATCATCCCATCTATCACAATAGGCACACCATAGAGTGCCCCTCCGATAAAAGCGCCTGCCATCCCCGCGATATCAAATCCACCGACATGAAGTCGGAGGCCAAGC
>JAZNIP010000102.1:0-2146 GCA_045577575.1 Lachnospiraceae bacterium
CGCTATGCAGAACCGTGTTGACGCTGTTAAAGGTTTCGCAGAGAAGAAGGAAGGCTATGACAAACTTCCGGATGAAGCACTTGCAGCAGTTCAGAAGCTGGTAGATGCTTTATAAGATTTGTTTTCACAAAGTAAATAATCATTAATAAAATTGGGCGGTGCCATTGGCATCGCCTTATTTTGCTATATAGAGGGTTTTTAAATTCTTTTTACATAGATTTACTTAACAAATAGAAATTTACTTAAAAATATTGTAAATATAAGAAACGTAGCGTATAATAGAAATGCCGCTATAGGTCGGTAATATAATGAAAGATGTGGGTAAATGATTGTGGCAAAGAGCGTAACGATGCGGGATATTGCGGCGCAAATGGGAGTGAGTGTGGTAACTGTTTCAAAGGCATTGACAGACAGAGAAGGTGTCAGTGATGAAATGAGACAGAAGATTAAGAAAAAAGCACAGGAAATGGGATATCGATATCAGGCGACCGGGAAAACAGTGCCGGAAGGGCAGAACGGAACGGTTGGAGTTTTGATTGCAGAGCATTTTTTTGAAGATGATTCCTTCTACAATAAGCTCTATAAAAATCTGACCTTAGAACTGAATAAAAATGGCTTTTTCAGTGTGTTGGAAATTGTTTCAGACAGTCAGGAGCGGGAAGGAAAGCTGCCGGATATGCTGGAAAACAAAAGAGTAGACGGATTGGTTGTAATGGGGCAGATAAAGACAGATTGCCTGATGAAAATACAAAAAACGGGTGTGCCATGCGTACTGCTTGATTTTTATGATGAAGCCGTAGGAATCGACTGTATTATCAGTGATGGTGTTTATGGAAGCTATTGTCTGACGGAATATTTAATACGACAGGGACATACGGATATTAAGTTTGTAGGAAATATTCATGCTACCAGTAGTATATTAGACCGTTATGTAGGATATTACAAAAGTATGATACAGCATGAGCTGCCGTGCGGTCTGGATTGTATTATTTCTGACAGAGATGAAAAGGGAAGATTCATTGAGTATGAGCTTCCGGAAAAGCTCCCTACAGCGTTTGTGTGCAATTGTGATCAGGTTGCATATCTGCTTGTACAAAAGCTGCAGGACAAAGGGGTGCGTATACCGGAAGAGGTTTCGGTAGTCGGATTTGATGATTATATTTATGCAACACTTGTGAAGCCGGAGCTGACGACCTTTGCTGTGGATATGGAGGGAATGGCAAGGGAAGCGGTAAAAACAATTTCGGGTAAACTAAAAGGAAAGCCGGATAAAGGACGAAGGGTAATAAGCGGAAGTTTAATTATTCGAGAATCGGTATATAAAATATAAGAGAAATAAAAAGAGAGACTGTTTTGTAACTTAACAAAATAGTCTTTCTTTTTTTCTGTTGATGGGAAACAGCATAATATACATAAATTGAGAGAGGGAATTAGTAATAATGCTGAAAAGATAAAAACTCCTTGACCTAACATCGTTTAAAATGTATACTCGAGTTAAGTTAATTGTAACTTAACAAAATAAAAGTGTAAGCAAACAGTGTGAAAGAAAAGGGAGGAAACATGAAAAGAAAAGCATTGGCAGTATTATTGGGTGTAGCAACAATGGCAAGCCTGCTTACAGGCTGTGGAAGCAAGGAAGCTGAGGCAAATGCGGATGTGAGCAGTGCGACGGCAGATACTGTGGCAGAAGAGGGAGAGGCTGCTACGGGAAAAATTGAAGGAGCTATTACCGTTATTACAAACAGGACTGATTTGGTGGATACGAAGCTGGCAGATTACAAGCAGCGTTTTGAAGAAAAATATCCGGGAACGGAAGTGAAGTTTGAAGCAATCACAGATTATGAAGGAGATATGGGAATTCGTATGCAGACAGAGGAATATGGTGATGTATTGTCTGTACCTGAATATCTGGCAATCGGTGACTTGGCAAATTATTTTGAACCGCTGGGAACTCCGCAGGATTTAAGTGATAAATATGAAGACAAGTATTTGTTTAAGAAGTATCATAACGGTCAGGTATACGGACTGGCAAGCACCGTAAATGTACAGGGCGTTGTATATAATAAGAAAGTGTTTGCAGAAGCGGGAATTACAGAGCTGCCAAAGACACCGGAAGAATTTTTGGAGGCACTTAGAATGATTAAAG
>JAZNIP010000103.1:0-3873 GCA_045577575.1 Lachnospiraceae bacterium
TTCACAAGGTTGATAGTTGTCATAGACATATTCACTTACCTCTTTGCAGATAGTTCTTTTATCAAAAGGAGCAGAGCCCTGAAAGCTCCCTGCAAACTGTTTCGCGCAGGGAAACGTCTTCGCAGAATAAGGTGACGGCAATTTCTACAGAAACCGGAGTGAGAAATTGATTTTGTTTCAGATAGTCATAGTTTACATAACTTGAGCGAACGTCAGATTCGGAAGCATTGCCATGACATTCCTTTTTGTGGTTTACATAATTTAAAACAGCGTCGTTCAGGTGACGGAAATGCTTTATCAGAGCATGATAATCCCGTACTTTATCCAATATGCATTGCCCATAGGCGGCATCCTCAAACTCACAAGTTGATATAATCTGCATACAGAGCCGCAATTCACCGTTCACATCGGAGGCTTCCATCAGTACGTCCGGTCGTTTCTCATAGCATTCTAAAAAATAAGTCTTGGCAGCAGCATAATCTCTTGCTTCAAAGCAGGTGGCAAGCTGCTCCTTCAGTGTTCCGGTCTCGTGCTTTTCACCGACCATTCCGACCATACATTCGCAGACCTTCAGATTATGATAACGTATCCATACTGTCTGTAAAAATTCTGACAGAAATCCAAACAGTCGCTTCTGGTAATTATTATAGCCGGTAAAATCAGTCTGTTTTTGCACTTCAAATAAAATCGTAAACAGCCAGTTGCAATAGCGGTCATAGGTATTCTTATCCGTAACAAAAATGTTGCCGAAGTAAGTGTGAGGACCGTGTGCCAGTGTATCAAATACGGGAAAATATTCCGGATATTTTTCCTTTATGACATTTCCGGTGGCTACTAAATCCTTGCTGTGATGATTGGCAGAAAAGCCTTCATAATAAGGCTTTGGGAGGGTGAGCAGTTTAGTAGTCAGGATGTCGTAGCGGTTGAGCAGTTCCTGTAATTCCTTTTCGGTAAAAATATTCCCGCTTTTGTTGATTAAATAACGCCTATAATGGCAGATGCCGATAATATCCACATTATGATTGTTTTTCCAGAGCCAGTACATTCCCGTCAATTCACAGAAATACGGATTTAAATGAGAAATGGAATCTCCGGTGTGGTCGCCCAGATAGCCTAAGTCCTCCGCGCGTGCACGCCCAACATGAAGCGGAACATACATGGTATCTTTGGGCGGTGTAAATTGTTTATGAGTAATGGTAAAAATCTTGGTTGACATAAATCCTCTTTTGGAAATTTTGTTTTATACTTATTCGGAATAAGATTACCATAGCACAGGGCAGAAAAATTTACAATGTATCGGTTTGTGGGAAAGGCGGATATGTGTAGCGACTTGGCAAGCGAAAAGCTTTGTTTTGAATTTACAAAAACAGATATAAAAGTATTTAAAAACGTGGTAGAATATTTTTTTAAGGAAAATATGCGGGAGGACCTAGTATGGAAGCGAGAACACTATTGGATGCACTTCATGTGGCAGAAAGACTCAAGGATGCTACAAGGCATTGCTATACATCGGGCGGCAGGCATGAAAGTGTCGCAGAGCATAGCTGGAGGGCTGCTTTGATGGCATATTTTTTGAAGGATGAGCTTACGGACATTGATGTGGACAAAGTCATTAAAATGTGTCTGATTCATGATTTGGGGGAGGCCTTTACCGGAGACATTCCGTCCTTTGACAAAACGACGGCAGATGAGGTGCGGGAAGAGGAACTTTTGTATGCATGGGTGGACAGTTTGCCGGGGAAGGTGGCTGAGGAGATGCGCAGTCTGTTTGAGGAGATGGCGGCAAGAGAAACCTTAGAAGCAAAGCTGTTTAAGGCAATTGACGGAATGGAGGCGGTAATTCAGCATAACGAATCACCTCTTTCCACATGGATACCAAAGGAATATGAACTAAACAAAACGTATGCAGAGGACAGAGTAACCTTTTCTCCGTACCTGACCGAGCTTCGGCGATTGATGAAGGAAGACACTCTGCGGAAATTGGAGAAGGAAAAGGAGGATGGATTATGAAACAGTACGAAACGTCTCATCTGGTAAAACAAGAGGATTTAAATCACCACGGCACCTTATTTGCTGCCCGTGCAGCCGCATGGTTTGTGGAGGCAGCTTTTGTGGCAGCAGGCTGTGTGTGTGAGACGACAGAGGGAATTGTATGCAGAAATATTAACGATATGTCGTTTTGCAGACCGGTACAAAAGGGGACGATTCTAAAGTTTTTAGCGAAAGTGGTTTATGCCGGAAAAAGCAGTTTTCAGGTGGCGGTAACGGCTGTGGATGCGTTGAGTGGACAAATATATATTGAGGGTAAGATTACTTTTGTAACCATTGATGAAAATGGCTGTAAGAGAGAGCATCATATTGTGCTGGATGAGTAGAAGAATGAAATTTTTTAAATTTTGTATTGACTTTATACAAATTAGGTGGTAATATACTACTTGCGGCACGACAAGCGGGAGTGCTGGAATTGGCAGACAGGCAAGACTAAGGATCTTGTGTCTGTATAGACGTGTGGGTTCAAGTCCCATCTCCCGCATTGCTCGCAGGAATGGCGGAATTGGCAGACGCGCACGGTTCAGGTCCGTGTGAACATTGCGTTCATGAGGGTTCAAGTCCCTTTTCCTGCATTATAGTGCCGCTTTTTTCATATCTTTTTTTATATTTTTCTTAACAGTCTTGTAAAAAATCCCGATATAATAGTATAATAGTAATAGATAAGACAGTAAATACATCAGGCACGGATGCCGCCACGGTCAAGGGAGTGAGTGTATGAAATATATCAATGATTATTCCTTTTTATTTGAAGATTCGAAAACAGGTATGAATAATATGTATTCTATGCTTTCCGAATACAATAATATTAAGAGCGGGACCTATGCAAAGGTAGTGAAAGAATACTATGCAAAGGCTGTAGAGGATGAGAAGAACTCTGCGGATAAGACGACAGAAAAAGGCAGTAAAAAGGTGCAGACTGTTTCCGAGGAGGAAAAGGCTCTGAATCAGGTGCAGGCAGATGCGCAGTCACTTGCAAATGCAGCGGATGCACTGATTACAAAGGGGACGGATTCTCTTTTCCGCGAAAAGGATATTACGATTAAAGCTGAGGATGGCAGTGAGACGACAAAGAGAGGCTATGATACCGATGCGATTTACAAGGCAGTAAAGAAATTTGCGGATGGCTATAACAGTCTGATGGTATCTATGGGAGGTACAGATTCTGATAATATTTCCGGACAGGTATCCCGTATGGCAAGTATGACCAAGACCTACGATAAGCTGCTCGGAGAAGTAGGAATTGAGGTTGGTGCGGATAATAAGCTGACGGTAAACGAGGATAAGGTCAAGAGCGCAGATATGGGCACGATGAAGACTTTGTTCAATGGAACTACTTCGTATGCGTACAATGTTGCGACAAAGGCTTCCATGATTAATGTTTCGGCCGCATCGGAGGCAAACAGTACTAAAATGTATACAAATAATGGAACCTATGACAATGATTGGTCAATGGGAAGTTTGTTGGACAGCATTTTCTAGAGGGGTGTCATGGGGATGCGCCTTGACGGAAAAGATAAATAACGTGGCTTTGGGAAATTTCCCGAAGCCACTTTTGGATAAAAGGGTTTGAGAATACGATTCGTTGTAAGGGGAACATATGGAAACGATAATTAATGGAATGATATTAGCGGGTAGTCTGCTGATGGTAAGTAATATTTACCAGTATATTAAATTTTTGGTTAAATCGCAGGGAATCATGACGGGCGGAAAGCTTCAGAAGATATTTTTGCAGGACGGAGCGTTGGTGCTTTTGGTTTTATTCCTGCTTGGATATTTATGCGTGCTGTTTCTGGGAAGTCGGAGGCCAAGCGGTCTTAGGAA
>JAZNIP010000104.1:0-2297 GCA_045577575.1 Lachnospiraceae bacterium
GGATACACATGAGATTTGTAATTGTTACCGGAATGAGTGGCAGTGGAAAAAGTACCGCATTGAAAATGCTGGAGGATGCAGGCTATTACTGCGTGGATAATCTGCCCGTGTCATTGATGGAAAAGTTCATGGAGCTTCTGGCACTGCCCAACAACGAGATTGAAAAGGTAGTGTTGGGACTGGATGTGCGGGCGGAAGCTTTTGAGGATGTGGCACATATATTGGAGAATTTGCGCTTAAAGGGATATCAGTTTGAAATCCTTTTTATGAATGCTTCCGATGCTACATTAATAAAGCGCTATAAGGAAAGCCGCCGTCTCCATCCCGTGGACCCGGATGGGCGTATCGAGGATGGTGTGGCTAAGGAACGTATGCTTTTGGAGGATATACGGAAGCAGGCGGATTATATCATTGATACTTCAGGGTTGTTGACCAGAGAGTTAAAGTCTGAGCTGGACCGTATTTTTGTGGCCGGTGAGGAATATAATAACCTTATGGTGAATGTGATGTCCTTTGGCTTTAAGCACGGGATTCCTTCGGATGTGGATTTGGTATTTGATGTACGTTTCTTACCCAATCCTTATTATGTGGACGAGCTGAAAATGCTGACCGGTAATGATAAGCCCGTACAGGATTATGTAATGCAGTATCCTGAGTCCGATGCCTTTTTGGATAAGCTGACGGATATGTTACATTTCTTAATTCCTCATTATGTGAATGAAGGCAAGTATCGTCTGGTAGTGGCAATTGGTTGTACCGGTGGCAAGCACCGTAGTGTAACTCTTGCCAATGAATTGTACCAGAGGATGAAAAATCAGGGAAATTATGGTATGACTATCTATCATAGAGATGTGAATAATCGTAGTAAATAGTCATTTTGATGTGGAGGAATAAGATGTCTTTTTCCCATGAAGTAAAGGAAGAATTGGTAAAGCATATGGGGACTGCCAGACATTGTCAGCTGGCAGAATTGGCAGCGATTTTGCATTTTTGCGGACAATACGGTCGTGATAGTGAAGGGTATTTTACCATAGGATTTCAGGTAGAAAATGCAACAGTTGTAAAAAAATGCTTTACATTATTGAAAAAAACATATAGTATAGATACTGATGTGATTATCGATGAAGAAAAAATGCAGGAGCTGTATATCCGTTTCGGGGATGTTAATGAACCGGTAGACGAGGTGTTACTTAAAAGTGCCTGCTGTAGAAGGGCTTATATCCGAGGTGCATTTTTGGCAATTGGTTCCATAAGCGCACCGGAAAAGGGGTATCATCTGGAGTTTGTCACTGCCAATGAAAAGAAGGCTAAACAGCTACAGGAGATGATACAAAGCTTTGGTATAGAAGCCAAGACCATTCTTCGTAAAAAATACCACGTAGTATATATGAAGGAAAGTGAAGCCATTGTGGATTTGCTGAATATCATGGAAGCTCATGTGGCACTAATGAAATTAGAAAATCTGCGTATCCTAAAAGAGTTGAGAAATACTGTGAACCGCAGAGTAAATTGCGAAACAGCCAATATTAACAAGACCTTGGATTCCTCCAGAAAGCAGCAGGAGGATATCCGATTATTGAAGGAAAAGTATGGTCTGGAGAATTTGCCAAAAGGATTACAGCAGATTGCACGAATACGTCTGGAAGAACCGGAAGCGTCTTTGAAGGAGTTAGGAGAGATGCTGGAGCCCCCCATCGGTAAATCCGGCGTGAATCACAGATTACGTAAACTGAGTGAATTGGCAGATAAGCTTAGGGGTAGTAAAGAGGAGGAGTAAAAATGACTAAGAAAGCAGTAGAGATTAAGTTGCAGAGCGGATTGGAAGCAAGACCCGTAGCAATGTTGGTACAGGTTGCCAGCAGATACGATAGCAGTGTTTATCTGGAGTGCGAAGGCAAGAAGGTAAACGCAAAGAGTATTATGGGTATGATGAGCTTAGGTCTGGTGACAGGTGAGTCTGTAACCGTAATCGCAGACGGTGCAGATGAAAGTGCAGCAATTGATGATATTGAGAAGTATTTGTGTGGGGAAACTGCATAAATTTGTATGGAAATGAATCGGCATGGTTGTGGAAAGCAACGATGCCGATATTTTTTTTACATTCTTGTTTGCTTTTTAACAAATGTGTGTTATACTATCGGCAAAGGGCTTTTGCTCAAGAAACAAAAAGAAGAAAGGATGACTTTAAAAATGGCATTAGTTACAACAACAGAAATGTTCAAAAAAGCTTATGAAGGCGGCTATGCAGTAGGTGCTTTCAACGTAAATAATATGGAAATCGTTCAGGCTATTACTGA
>JAZNIP010000105.1:0-26013 GCA_045577575.1 Lachnospiraceae bacterium
ATTAGATTACAAACCAAATTATTATTTTAGCAATAGCTGTTAAACATCATTCCGCTATAAGCACTTGTGATATACGGGGTGGCAAAGTTTTTCCCCGGATTTTTATACGCGACGATGGTTTTTTCTACATAATGCATTGGATTCAAAGAAATTTGATTGGTTTTACGCAGAAGTGAATCTGCAAAATCCCGCATTGTGGAAAAGGCATCTTTCGGGTCAGTAGTGTTCATGGTTTGGGTATAGGTGGTCGGGTTCAAGGTAAAGGTGCCGTCCTCCTGAATATCCAATCCTAAGTGATTTAGGCTTTCCTTATATATGGAAGCAATGCCGCGCATTTCGCGAAGCAGGGTGGCGCCTCGGGTGTGCTCACCTGTATGCTTGGCAGCCAGATTTAAAAAGGAATTGTAGCCGTCGATCAGCTTGTTGACATTTTCTTTTAAGGATTCGGTATCATTTTTTACACCGACAACAGCGGTTTGACCTTCTACCGGACTTATGCCGTTGAGTGTCAACTCGTAGTTTTTTTCCAAGGTAAAGTGATTGGAGGAAGCACTGCGCTCTATGCCGTTGATAACAAGCTCGGCATTTGATGAAGGGCGTGTGATTTCCCCGATGCCAAAATAGTTAACGGAACCCGAGGTTTTGCTGGAGTGAGTGTCTGATATGGAGAAGAGGCTGTCTTTTCCAATCGGGGCACCGGTTGCAACGGATTTCAAACGCAAAGCAGATAAGTCGCCGTCTGTGACAACAGAAGCATTAATGCCGATATCGGCACCTGAAATCAGCCGGACCAATTTATCCTGAATGGTTCGATTTGTATCACTGGCAGTAATATTATATTGGAATTCATAATTCATATTATGAACATTAATATCGAAGGAGTAGGTATCAGCAGGAAGATTCATCTCGTCAGAGGGAAGAAAATCACCTAAATTAATCTGCCCGGAAGCAAGCTGACGCACCTCTACTTCATAAGTAGGAATGAGAGACTCATCAGTAGCAGAACCGATATATTGGGCACTGAGTATGTCTTCGTTGCTGGAGAAGGCAACTTTCTTATTTAAGAGCTCTTCTTCGTCAATTCCGCCAAGTGCTGCAATCGTATTATGAAGCTCACGGGCACCTTCTTTTACCCCGACAGCAAAAGCACGGGATTCTTTGGTGGTATCCGGTAAATACAGAGGGGATTCTTTATTCAGTTTGACAATGGATTGATAGATGTCGCGGAGCTCACTCTTTTTATGAGTGTCGTATTTCGTCATAGAACCGCGTGAGTATGTAGTCAGATAATGATTATAGACGGTGTTTAATGCCATCATATTTGCCATAACTGCCCCTCCTTTCTTCCGTGAAATCAATATATATGCGTAAAGACAAATAGGATATCGGAATCCGTTCCGAAAAGTTACTTGCAAATCAAACACATATATAGGGCATAATAACCTACTATTATATATAATGATACCACGCAATTAGTAAATGGGCAAGAAAAAGATGAAAAGAAAATTTTAAGTACACATTTTTCCGGTTGGAAAACACACGAATACATTAATCGGTAGTAGGATATTTGCTATAATGCACATATAGTTGATGGCCAGTTAACTAAAAATGCAAAGAAAAAGATGATTTGTGAAACAGGAGGAAAAATGAAAAAGAGAGTAATTAGTGCTTTGCTGTGCACGACAATGGTAATGACAATACTAAGTGGTTGTGGAAATAATGCTGCGGCTGATAGTGTGAACGAGGTAAAAACAAATGAGACAGGAGCAGTAGCTGAGGAAAATATAGATGCTGTAACGATTACCTATGCCTGCTGGGATTCGAATCAGGCAGCATTGATTGAAACGATGGCGGCTGAATTTGAAGAGGCTAATCCAGATATCAACATTGAGATTTCGGTAAACGGCTGGGCTGATTACTGGACGGCATTGGAAGCGGCTGCAACAGGTGGCTCTTTACCGGATACGTTCTGGATGCACTCAAATAATATTTACTATTATGGTTCTAATGACCAGTTATTAGATTTAACGGATTACATTGAGGAAAGTGATGTAGTGGATTTGGCTAATTATCCGGAAGGATTGAATTCAATTTATAACATTGAGGGTAAGCAGTATGCAATTCCTAAGGATTATGATACTATTGCGCTTTGGTATAATAAAACATTATTTGATGAAGCGGGAATTTCTTATCCGGATGAGACATGGACTTGGGATACTATGAAAGATGCAGCCAGAAAGTTGACTAAAGATGACGGTTCTCAGTATGGTTTTTGTGCAGGACTTCATAATCAGGAGGGTTATTATAATTTTGTATATCAGAACGGTGGCGAAATTATCACAAGTGACAGAGCGTCCGGATATGCACAGGAAGCAACAATTTCGGGAATTGAAGAATATTTCAGTTATGTGAAAGAGGGATTGTCTCCTGAAATTTATGATGATCAGGCAAGGGCACAGGCAATTGAAAATGGACTTTGTGCTATGGGATTATTTGGTTCATGGAATTTATCCGGTTTTGCGGCATCGGAATTTATGAATGAAAATTTTGATTGTACAGTATTGCCGATGTCTAATGATGGAGGCAGAGCAACAATTTTTAACGGTTTGGGAAATGCGATTGCTGCTAATACAGAACATCCACAGGAGGCATGGAGATGGGTGGAATACTTGAGCAGCGAAGCGGGACAGAAGAGACATGCTGAATTAGGTGCTGCCATTTCGGCATTCAATGGAACGGCAGATAAGTTTGCAGATGCATATCCGCAGTTTAATACAAAGTGTTATATCGATATGGTTGAATATGCCCAGATTCGTCCATATTCGAATCAGACCAGTATTTGGGAAGACAAAGCATATGAATTGCTGAAAGATGCATATGCAGGAAAAGAAGATTTAAATACAGCATGCGGGAATGTAGCAGATATGATGAACGAAGCAATCGCAGCAGAATAATTTTACATACGGATTTATAATTGCAGAATAATAAATCAGGGGTTGCTTTCTGGGATAAGGCAGCCCCTTTCAAGGGATTGGTAATATGAAAAACAACAATAATATTAGAAAAAAAATACCCAGAAAAGAATTTAATGAATGGATATGGGGATATGCAATGATTGCGCCAACGATTATTGGGTTGATTGTGTTGAATATTATACCTATTTTTCAGACATTTTATTTGAGTTTTTTCAAAAGCGGAGCGTTTGGAAAAGGAAATATATTTGTAGGATTGGATAATTATAAAAAGATGTTGGCGGACGAACAGGTCTGGTATGCAGCAAGGAATACACTGGCTTATACCTGTATCGTTGTACCGGTAACGATAGTACTTGCGTTGATGCTGGCAGTTGCATTGAACGGAAAGCTGAGAGGTAAAGAAATATATCGAACGATTTATTTTATTCCGATGGTTGCGGCTCCGGCAGCTGTTACCATGGTATGGAAATGGTTATATAATTATCAGTTTGGTCTTATTAACGTGGTACTTAAGAAGCTGGGGCTGGATGCAGTTAATTGGATAGATAATCCTAATATAGCAATGGTTTCGATTGCGGTCATTGGTATATGGAGCACGGTGGGGTATAGCATGGTATTATTACTGGCAGGACTTCAGGAGATTCCAAGAGACTATTATGAAGCCTCGGAGATTGATGGGGCGTCTCCGTTCAGACAGTTTTTTAGTATAACACTTCCACTTGTTTCACCAACATTATTTTTTGTTATGGTTACAAGTATTATAACAGCAATGCAGGTGTTTGACGTTATTTATATGATGATTGATGTGACAAGTCCTTCTTATGATACGACGGTATCTTTGGTGTATTTGTTTTATAATAATACCTTTAAATATTCGAATAAAGGGTATGGCTCAGCGATTGTTATGTTGCTGCTTGCCATAATCATGGTAATCACACTGGTTCAGACGAAACTGCAAAAAAAATGGGTAAATTACATGTAGAGGTAAATAATGATGAAAAAGAAAAAAAGATATTCCGGTATTTTGCTGCACAGTATTTTGTTTGTGGGTGCCGGTATCATGATTATGCCGTTTCTTTGGATGGTGTTGACTTCTTTAAAAACAGTCAGTGAATCCACATCCATGAATCCTTTTATTTTTTTTCCACAGGTGCCGCAATGGGAAAATTATATTGAGGTTGTAAAAAAGAATGATTTTCTGTGCTTATATGGCAATACATTCATAATGATGATTGTCAGGGTGCTGTGTGCCGTTTTATTCAGTGCTATGGCGGCGTATGCTTTTGCGAGACTTACGTTCCCGGGAAGGGATTTCCTGTTTGGCGTGGTATTATTCCAGATGATGGTGCCTGTTCAGATTTTTGTTGTACCACAGTACTTGATGGTAGATAAAATGGGTATGCGCAATACCATATTTGCACTGGTGTTTCCGGGGCTGGTAAGTGCATTCGGAACATTTTTAATGAGACAATTTTTTATGGGATTGCCTAAGGAATTGGAAGAGTCAGCGAGGCTGGATGGTTGTAATATCGGACAGACTTTTTGGATGGTAATGCTTCCTTTAACAAAATCGGGATTGACAGCTCTTGCCATTTTTACCGCACTTTTTTCATTTAAAGATTTGATGTGGCCACTAATTGTTAATTCGGATACGGATGCAGCCACATTGTCGTCTGCCTTGTCAAAAATTGCAAGTGCATATTCGGTTGATTATCCTCAATTAATGGCAGCGGCGGTGCTTGCAATCTGGCCAATGCTACTGGTATATATTATTTTCCAAAAACAGTTTATAGAAGGAATTGCAACATCAGGAGGAAAATTATAGTGAGTATTGTATATTTGGCAAACTCAAAGGAGTTTCATCTATATAATGATGATATCAGTTATATTATTCAGATATTGGATAATGGACAGCTGGGAAATTTGTATTATGGAAAAAGGATTGGGGCAAAAGAAGATTTTTCTTATTTGTTGCAGGGAGGTAACTGTCATCGTCCTTTGGCTGTTTTTAACCAGGAAGATTATTTCTTTATGTGTCAGGAATACACCAAGATGGAGTATCCTAGCACAGGAACCGGAGATTATCGGGAACCGGCTTTTGAGATCATACAGGAAAATGGCAGCCGAATTGTAGATTTAAAATATAAAAAACATACAATTTATCAGGGGAAAAATAAATTACCCAAACTTCCGTCAACTTATGTAGAAAGTGAAGAGGAAGCAGAAACACTGGAAATTGTTTTGTGTGACGAGCTACTTTCTTTGCAATGTGCATTGAAATACAGTATATTTCGCGATTTTCCGGTAATAGCGCGTAGCGTGGAATTTATTAATAAGGGAAATGAAAAACTGATTTTGAATAAAGTGTTAAGTATGAATATCGACTTGCCGGATTCTGATTTTGAGATGATAAATCTGGCTGGTGCATGGGCAAGAGAAAGACATGTTGTTGTGAGACCGATTCAGACGGGACTTCAGGGGATTGGCAGTAGAAAGGGAGCAAGTAGCGCGGAACATAATCCTTTTATTGCACTCAAAAGACCTCATACAAACGAGAATATGGGAGAAGTTTATGGATTTAGTTTAATTTATAGCGGAAATCATTTGGAAATGGTGGAAGTTGACTCCTGTGGTATGACAAGAGTTCAGGCGGGAATTCATCCGGATGGCTTTGCGTGGCAGCTATTACAGGGAGAGTCGTTTCATAGTCCGGAAGTAGTTATGGTGTATTCGCCGAATGGATTGAATGGAATGAGTCAAGTTTTCCATAAGCTATACCGTACCAGATTGGCAAGGGGCGTTTGGAGAGATAAGGTACGTCCCATTTTGATTAATAACTGGGAAGCAACCGGACCGGATTTTACGGAAAGCAAGATTGTTGAAATTGCAAAAAATGCCAGAGAACTGGGGGCAGAACTGTTTGTGCTGGATGACGGGTGGTTTGGAAATCGTGAAAATGATGTAACCGGTCTGGGAGATTGGTATGTAAAGAATTTCAATAAATTGCCGGAAGGGATTTGTGGGCTGGCACGAAAAATTAACGAACTGGATATGCAATTTGGACTTTGGATAGAACCGGAAATGGTAAATAAGGATTCGGATTTATATAGAGAGCATCCGGATTGGATATTATGCGCACCAAACAGAAGTGCATCTCCAAGCAGAAATCAATATGTACTGGATTTCAGCAGGCAGGAGGTGGTGGATTATATTTTTGGACTGTTGGAAAAGGTTATGGCAGAGTCGAATGTTTCTTATATAAAGTGGGATATGAATCGGTATATTTCAGAATGTTACTCGAATGAAAAAACAGAAGAAGAGCAAGGAAAGGTGTTCCATCAATATATTCTTGGTGTATACCAATTATATGAAAGGTTGATAGAACGTTTTCCGAAAGTTCTGTTTGAATCCTGTTCCAGCGGAGGAGCCAGATTTGATCCGGGGATGCTGTATTATGCACCACAGACATGGTGTAGTGATGATACCGATGCAATCGAAAGGATTCAAATACAATATGGTACATCCTATGTGTACCCACTTATCAGCATGGGGGCTCATGTATCAGAGGTTCCAAATCAGCAGGTGGGAAGAGTGACCCCCATTGAGACAAGGGCAAATGTGGCGATGTTTGGTGCTTTTGGATACGAATTAGACCCTTGCAGATTGACGGAGAGGGAAAGAAAAATTGTCAAAAAACAAATTGCATTTGTTAAGAAACATCGTGAACTGGTGCAAAACGGTGATTTTTATCGGCTTTTAAATCCGTTTGAAAACAGAAATGCTGCATGGATGGTAGTATCGACAGATAAAAAACAGGCATTGGTGGGATTTTATTGCATTAGAGCTGTACCAAATGATGGATGGACAAGAATCCGATTAGCGGGTCTGGAAGAAGAAAGAAATTACATAATTGAGGATAATGAAGATGTGTCGTATAGCGGAAGCGAATTAATGAATGTAGGAATGATAATCAGAAAAGAAGAGTTGTGTGCCGGGGGATGGGATTTTGGTTCAAAGGTATATTATCTTCAGATGTTGGAGAATTAAAAAAGAAGGAGCTGTTGCAAAAGTAGATAAGTAATCTACCGGAGCAACGGCTCCCTTTTTAGTCAGATATTTGGGATATATTCTTATTATTACGATATTCGGATGGGGTAATCCCCAGTTCTTTTTTGAAAATTTTTGAAAAAGAAAATGGGTCGTTATATCCTACGGCATAAGCCACATGCTGGATTGGAATGTCGGTATCTTTTAACAGCTGTTTTGCTTTTTTTAGCCGATACCGGATTAGATATTCCTGTGGACTGTAATTGGTGGCCGTCTTAAATATTTTGCTCAGATAGGAACGATCCAGTGAACAATAGTCAGCGATATCGGTAATATGTATTGGCTCGGAATATTTGTGTGAGATATAATCTATGACCATTTTTATATATTTTAGTTCCGAATTGGCATGTATGATTTCTGGAGTGTTAGGTGGAGTGGCGGAAATCATATGATGAAACAGTTCATAAATGTATCCGATACAAAGAAGTTCTTCTGAGTGGCTGTGTAGCAATCTTTGCATGCAGTTTTCGATGGCTTCATAGGAACCATGAACAGTATAAACAGGGTTATCTTTTGTGAGATTGATGCTATGGAGAAATTCTGTTACTTTATTCCCGTTAAAGTGAATCCATATATAATTCCATGGATCCTCTTTGTCTGCCTGATTGAAAACAACCACATTTGGAGGCATTAGGAAAGCCTGCTTTTCCTGAATTGGATAAGGAGTATTATTTAGGTGTAAAGTTCCCTTGCCATGGAGAACATAATGTAGGACATAATTTGTACGAATGATTGGTCCGAAACTGTAACCCGCAGGACATTTCTGACAGCCAACTTCATATAAACATAAGTCATCATAGCCATCATAATTAATGAAATAACACTCGTCATAATGCTTCACGATACATACCTCCCTGTTGACAAATAAATCTTATCATAAAAAATGGGATTACAAAAGAAAAAACGTGCAAAGTGAAAATGTTAGAAAAATCGTTCTTTTAAGGGAAATAGAGTATCTGACAACATTGCAAGTGGGAGGCATTTTTGATATATTAATTTAAAAATATAAAAAAAGAGGGGAAGACATGAAATATAAGAATAATTATAATATAATGACATCCTGCAATGATACTTTGGTGCCCTATGTGGCAATTTCTATTACAGCAATGGCAAAGAATTTAAAACATGACAGAATTGATTTCTGGCTTTTGTATAGCAGGATTAATGTTCAAAACTTGGAGATGCTAAAAGCGGTGGCAGATACCTTTGATAATATTGTGTTGCATGAAGTTTATGTTTCGGATTCGGAAAAATATAATCAATTGGCACAATATGGTGGAGGATGGGCAGGAGAAGCATATTATGCTCTGAATGCCCACCTTTTGCTGCCGGAAACGATTGAAAGGGCGATGTACATTGATGCAGGAGATGTTTTGATTGTGGGTGACATAGCTCCATATTATTTTGCAGATTTTCAGGATAATTCGTTGATTGTGACACCGGGCAGATATAAGCAACGCGGTGATGATGTGGTATGCTTTGAGGCGGATGATTTGGGCGATTGGAAAAATGAATTGCCTAAGATTCTCAGGGGAATCTTTAATTCGGGTTCCTATGTTATGAATCTGGATAAAATGAGAAAAGATGGAAGAAGATTGGAGGACTATCAGTTCCTTGCGGCAGAACTTTGTAAAATCATAGGAGATGAAAAACACGTCTACTGGGGAGATCAGGGACTTCTTTCGGCTGCGTTTGTGGGAGATGTAAAATATTTTATGTATCCCCAAATCAGAAATTTGTGGTATATGCCGTATAATTTCTGCGTGTGGTATTACGATGCGGTCAAGGAATTGCCGCCGTATGAGCCTGCGGTTGTTCATTTTGCGGGTTGTGCATTCAAGCCGTGGAAAGGGAAATATCCTATTTTTTTGGAAAGATTTCAGGATGAGAAAGAACTGCGCTCTTTGAATGAGTTAAAGGCGGGACAAATTGGTTATTTTTATATGTGGCATGAATATGCTCTTTTAACAGAAGAGATACTTAGAAAGGTTATGAATTAATCGCATAAAACACCGTGTTTTTGCGAAAAAAGTAATTGACTGTGGGGCGTGCATGTGCTATATTGAATAGGCGAGAAGAGATTAAGGTCTTTTTTTTATGCTCAAATTTTGATGCAAAAGGACCAGAATGAATAAAACGTAAGAAACAGTTGGAGGTAATAACTATGCGTACAAGAATTACATTAGCATGTACAGAATGCAAACAGCGTAACTACAATATGACAAAAGATAAAAAGACACATCCGGACAGAATGGAAACAAAGAAATATTGTAGATTCTGCAAAACTCATACATTACACAAAGAAACAAAATAATTCGTTAGTCAGTGATTGTGAAAGGATAGGGTGCAGATGGGAGATTCAAACAAGACAGAAAAGAAGCCAAGCTTTTCAAAGGGCGTTCAGTCTGAATTCAAGAAAATTTCGTGGCCTGATAAAAAATCACTTTTCAAACAGTCAGTTGCAGTTATTTGTGTTTCTGTTGTACTTGGAGTTATTATAGCTGTACTTGATACAGTTCTTCAGTATGGCGTAAACTTCCTGACAATGTAAGAGTGAGGTAGACAAATGGCAGAAGCAAACTGGTATGTAGTGCATACTTATTCAGGATATGAGAATAAAGTAAAAGCTAATATTGAGAAGACCATTGAGAACAGACACCTTGAGGAAGAGATTCTGGAGGTCAGAGTACCGATGCAGGATGTGGTTGAGGTGAAAAACGGAGCCAAAAAGAATGTCCAGAAAAAGATGTTCCCGGGCTATGTGCTGATTAATATGGTTATGAATGATGATACCTGGTATGTAGTAAGAAATACAAGAGGCGTGACAGGCTTTGTCGGACCGGGAAGTAAGCCGGTGCCGTTGACAGAGATGGAGATGCGTCCGCTTGGTATCAAAACAGAAAATATTTCTGTTGACTTTAAAGAGGGCGATATGATTGCCGTAATTGCCGGTGTATGGAAAGATACAGTTGGTGCTGTTCAGAGAATGGATTACGGAAAGCAGACCGCTACTATCAATGTAGAGCTGTTCGGCAGAGAGACGCCGGTGGAAATCAGCTTTGCAGAAATCAAAAAAATGTAACAATGATGTTCATAGGAGAAATCCTACTTATATAATAAATAAGAAGAGAAGCATCGTATGAGCTGTGGGAGGGAGATGCAGAGCATTTGCTCTTGAGGAAGCCCGCCACTACCACAATATTTTAGGAGGTGCCAAAATGGCAAAGAAAGTAGAAGGATACATTAAGTTACAGATCCCTGCTGGTAAAGCTACACCAGCACCACCGGTTGGTCCTGCTCTGGGTCAGCATGGTGTAAACATCGTTGAATTTACAAAACAGTTCAACGCAAGAACAGCAGATAAGGGAGATTTGATCATCCCGGTTGTTATTACAGTATATGCAGACAGAAGTTTCAGTTTTGTAACAAAAACTCCACCTGCAGCAGTTCTGTTAAAGAAAGCAGCAAACATCAAATCCGGTTCAGGTACACCGAACAAGACAAAGGTTGCTACTATCTCTAAAGATAAAGTAAAAGAAATCGCAGAGATGAAAATGCCTGATTTAAATGCTGCAAGCTTAGAAGCTGCTATGAGCATGATTGCCGGTACTGCAAGAAGTATGGGTATCGTTGTTGAAGACTAAGAATTAATCATATGTGGGAGGAGCCACAGGCCCCGCCACTACCACTAGGAGGAAAACAAAATGAAACATGGTAAGAAATATAGTGAAGCTGCAAAGCAGATTGACCGTGCAACTCTCTATGAGCCTGCAGAAGCAATCGCTTTGGTAAAGAAAACAGCAACAGCAAAATTCGATGAAACAATCGAACTTCACATCAGAACAGGCTGTGACGGACGTCACGCTGAGCAGCAGATTCGTGGTGCTGTAGTTCTGCCGAACGGAACAGGTAAAACAGTTAAGGTTCTTGTATTTGCAAAGGGCGATAAGCTCAATGAGGCAGAAGCAGCCGGAGCTGATTATGTAGGTGGAGAAGAGCTCATTCCGAAGATTCAGAATGAAGGATGGCTTGATTTCGACGTTGTAGTTGCAACTCCTGATATGATGGGCGTTGTAGGTCGTCTTGGTAAGGTACTTGGACCGAAAGGTTTAATGCCGAACCCGAAGGCTGGTACTGTTACAATGGACGTAACAAAAGCTATCAATGACATCAAAGCCGGTAAAATCGAATACAGACTTGATAAAACGAATATCGTTCATGTACCGGTAGGAAAAGCATCTTTCGCAGAAGATAAGCTGAAAGAGAACTTTGATGCAGTTATGGAAGCTATTATGAAAGCTAAGCCAAGTGCATTAAAGGGTCAGTATTTAAAGAGCGTTACACTGACATCCACAATGGGACCTGGTGTAAAGGTAAATGCAGCAAAGCTTTAATTTATGATTACAAAAGAAGCGGTGAGAATTCACTGCTTCTTTTTAGTATATTAGGAAAGTTCGAAGAACTCTTTTTTGTATGTTGTGCCGTTGACGAGTGCATGGTATAATCGAACAGAAGAAAGTTTGAGGGACAGATATGCTTTTTAATTCGTATATATTTATTTTTTTCTTTTTGCCGATATGTGTGGCGGGTTATTTTCTTTTGCATCGTATAAAGCAGGAAGGATTAGCAAAGGCCTGGCTTTTGGGCATGTCATTGTGGTTTTACGGTTATTTTAATCCTTCATACATACTTATTATATGTGGCAGTATTTTAGGAAATTACGGCTTTTCAAGGCTTCTCTTAAGACAAAAAAACGAAGGGTTGGAACGTGCAGGAAGGCTGACGATGATTGCAGGTGTTGTTGCAAATGCGGCACTCCTTTTTTATTTTAAATATGTAGATTTCTTTTTGGAGAATGTGAATGCTGCATTTCAGACGGATTTTGCCATGCGAAATATCGTACTGCCTCTCGGAATCAGCTTTTTTACGTTCCAACAGATTTCTTATGTAGTGGATTCTTACAGGGGAGAGACACAAGGGTACAGTCTGCTTGATTATGCAGTGTTTGTTTCCTTTTTTCCACAGCTTGTGGCAGGACCGATTGTATTGCACAATGAATTGATTCCACAGCTTAAGGATGAAAAAAATCACAGACCGGATAGCCGGAATCTGGCGAGGGGGCTGTATTTATTTGCCGGCGGATTGTTTAAAAAGGTAATTGTTGCAGACACTCTCGGCAATACAGTGGCACTTGGATTTGGTGGTGTGGAGATTCTGAGTACAACGGATGTGTTGCTTGTGATTGTTTGCTATGCGTTACAGCTTTACTATGATTTTAGCGGTTACAGTGATATGGCAACGGGAATTGCTTCCATGTTTAATATACATTTGCCGATTAATTTCAATTCCCCTTATAAAGCCAAATCCATTTTGGAGTTTTGGGACAGATGGCATATGACGCTGACCAGATTTTTGCGTCAGTATATTTATTTTCCGCTTGGCGGAAGCAGAAAAGGAAGAATTCGAACCTACATCAATATTTTGCTTGTGTTCCTGGTAAGCGGATTTTGGCACGGCGCGAATTGGACCTTTGTTGTATGGGGATTTTTGCACGGTGTAGCGGAGGTGTTGACAAGACGCTTTCGTAATACATGGGAGAAAATACCTGTGGTGCTGCAATGGCTTTTGACTTTTGGATTTGTTAGTTGCGCATTCCTTATTTTCCGGGCAGATTCTTTGACTCAGGCATATATTATGTTTCGTAAGGTGGCTAAGCTGGAATCCTTTGCAATTACAGCTACCATGTTGGAAAGTCTGACATTGCCGGAGCTTGCGCATGTGGAGCAGCTTCTTGGACTGGACGGCATGTTTGGGGGCAGGTACGGTATTCATTTGTGGATATCGCTGTTCATTATTATGTATGTAACCCTGCGTGGGAAGAATTTTCAGGAAAAAGAATTTAAATGCAACATAAAGACGCTTTTAGCAACTGTTGGCATGCTTGCATGGACAATTGTCTCATTGTCCGGAATTTCTACCTTTTTGTATTTCAATTTTTAATAATAAGAAGCAGCAGGGGGCTGCTTCGTGACAGGAGTATAAAACATGAAGGCGAAGACCTGGTTTGCCGGTGCGGTGGCGGGAACGCTTTTGGTACTGGCATTGTTTGCAGGATATATTATTACCGTGGACCCGTTTTTTCATTATCATGGTCCGCTAAAAAATATTGCGTATACATTGGACAATAGTCGTTATCAAAATGATGGAATTGTACGCCATTTTGAGTATGATACATTAATTACCGGAACGTCTATGGTATCTAATTTTAAAACGACGCAGTGCGAAGAGTTGTTTGGCGGCAAAGTAATCAAGACACCGTTTCATGGGGCATCCTTTTGCGAAATTAACGACAATTTGAAAGCAGCAATTGAGGCGAATCCTTCATTGCGCATGGTTGTACGATGTCTGGATCAGGGGAATTTCACTCAGGACAAGGATTATGTCAGCTATGAGGGGATTCCGTACTATCTGTATGATAAAAATCCTTTTAATGATACAGAATATGTTTTAAATAAAAAAGTATTCATTTTGACGGATGAGACTTTGGCAGATACTGCGGCGGGTGAACAGATGACCAGCTTTGATGAGTATATGAACTGGCAGGGAGACTATGAATTCGGAAAATCAGCTGTACTGAAAACCTACGACAGACCGGGAAAAACAGAGTACCATGATGAACTTGCGCAGGAGGAGCTGGAACGGACACTTGCGAATATTCGTCAGAATGTGACCGATACGGCAAGAGAAAATCCGGATATTACATTTTATTATTATTTTGCTCCATACAGTATCTGTTATTGGGATGTGCAGATTATGCAGCAGGGTAAACTGGACTGGTATATGGATTTGATGGAGACGGTCATTGAGGAAATCCTGACCTGTGATAATATAAAGCTGTATGCATTTGATGACAATACGGAACTGATTTGTGATTTAGATAATTATCAGGATCAGCTTCATTACAGCGAGGAAATTAATTCTTTGATTTTGCAGTGGATGAAAGAGGGTAGAGGACGGCTCACCAAAGAAAACTATGAGGCATATCTGGAAAGCCTGTATGAGTTTTACGGAGCCTATGATTATGACAGCATCTACGAATAGAAAACGGCGAAAAAAACGAAAACGGAGAAATGCAGGTATTGTATTTGTTGTTGTATTGCTTGCTATATTGACGACAGGCAGTATTGCGCTGGCTGTTATGTTGATGGATAAGCGTCAACAGTCAGATGAGCGAAACGAGAACAGTTTTTTGGCAGACATGCAGTCGGAGACTTGGGAGCTGGAGGTTTTAGAACAAGAGGAGCCGGAAAGCGAACCTGTCGGCAAATATGACGTGCTTTTGCAGGATGAGGAAGCTATGAGAGAACAAAATATTTATGCAAAAGAAGCAGCGTCAACCGAGGAAATTGTATTTGCCTTTGCAGGAGACATTTTGTTTGATCCCCAGTATGCGATGATGGCAAATCTGATACAGCGCGGTGGTAGGATAGAGGAGGCATTTTCAGAAGATTTGTTGGAAATTATGCGAGGCGTTGATGTATTTCTTGTCAACAATGAATTTCCTTATACAAATCGGGGGAATCCACTTGCGGAAAAACAGTTTACATTCCGAGCTGAGCCGGAGCGGGCGAAGTACTTGGAAGACATGGGAGTTGATATTGTTTCGCTTGCCAATAATCATGCATATGATTACGGAGAGGTTTCACTTTTGGATAGTCTGGACACGTTAGAAGCGATGTCGATGCCCTATGTGGGAGCGGGGCGAAATCTGGAAGAGGCATCAAAGCCGGTCAGTTTTGTCATCAATGAGAAAAAAATTGCCGTGATTGCGGCAACACAGATAGAAAGAAATGATAGTCCTGACACAAAGGGAGCGACAGAGAACAGCGCAGGGACATTTCGGTGTTGGAATGTGGACAATCTTCTAAAGGCAGTAGCGTCTGCAAAAGAAGAAAATGATTATGTGATTGTTTATATTCATTGGGGAACGGAGAATCAGGCAGAGACTGATTGGGCGCAGGATGAACAGGCAGTGAAAATTGCCCAGGCCGGTGCCGATGCCATTATCGGAGCACATCCGCATTGCCTGCAGCCGGTAGGTTATGTGAAGGGTGTTCCTGTTGTATACAGCCTTGGGAACTTTTGGTTTAATTCCAAGAGCCTGGATACGGCACTGGCTCGGATTGTAATTTCGGCAGAAGGAGAGCTGGTGGTGCAGATATTGCCGGCAAAGCAGTCGGATTGCCGTACAGAGCTTTTGAGTGGGACTGAGAAGCTTAGAGTAATTGAATATATTAACGGTATTTCAACCGATGGTTATCTGGATGAGAACGGATACCTTTTACCTTATCAATAATTTACAAGGGTAAAGCGTTATGCTATGATGAAGAAAAGGGAGGATATCGTTTTTTGGGCAGATAAGGGGCATCTGTAAAGTTTTATATGCATTGGTGATATAAGCTTTGCGGATGCTTTTTGCTTTATCGGAATGACTTTGTCACACGAATGTGTAGAATCCTTTGGCTTTATACAAAGAGAGGATAGGTATGAAGAAGATAATCGGTGTAATAACGTTGATATTGACAACTGTAGTTGTTGGCATTTTCCTGATTAACGGAAAAAAGGAAAATACAGATGTAACAAAGGAACAGACAAAGGTCGGAGTGCTTTTGATTGGCAACTGCGATGACAAGAGCTATAGCCAGTCTCATTATGAAGGGATAGAAAAAATTTCCAAAAAATTAAATTTGGATGTGACATATATGGAGAATGTACCAACGGATAAAAGGTGCAATGAGGTTATAGAAGAGCTGATTGAAGGCGGTTGTGAAATTATTGTCTGCAATTCCTATGATTTTGGTGAGGCAGTGCTTCAGGTAGCGGAGGAATATCCGGATATTTGTTTCTTTCATGCGACGGGTACGGAGCAAAGAAAAAATCTGGCGACCTTTTTTGGACGAATTTATCAGATTAGATATCTGTGCGGTATTGTCGCGGGACTTCAGACCGAGACGGATGAAATCGGATATGTAGCGGCAATTCCGATTTCAGAGGTGAATCGGGGAATCAATGCATTTGCACTTGGAGTCCGCTCGGTTAATCCGGATGCAGTGATACATGTGCAGTGGTCAAATTCATGGACGGAGGACGAAGCGACCAGAAAAGCGGCGGAAGTTCTTTTGGATTCCTATCATATAGATGTACTTGCCATGCATACGGATTCACTTAGTGCATTGGAGGTGGCAGAGCAAAGGGGTGTCTGGTCAATCGGTTATAATATTGATAACAGTGAAAATTTTCCCAATACATTTCTGACAGCTCCTGTATGGCAATGGGAAAATTACTATGAGCCACATATGCTGAAATGCCTGCAGGGAAAATTTAAAGGAGAAAATTATTGGGAAGGTGCTTCTACAGGAGTGGTCGGGCTTGCGCCCCTCACTTCCAAAGTAAAACCGGGAATTGCAAAAACGGTAGATGAGGCAATGAAAAAGCTGGAAAATGATTCGTTTGACGTTTTTTACGGACCGATAACGGATAATGAAGGTGTGCTGCGAGTAGCAGAGGGGGAAAGCATGCCGGATGAAGTTATACTAAAGCAGTTTGACTGGTATGTAGAAGGGGTGGTTGTTCATGAGTAAAAGTTTGAGAAAAATACTGGCGATTCTGGCAGTGGTCATATGTGTTGTGCTGGCTGTGCTGTTGGTGGTTTTATTTTTCGGAAGAAAAGAACAGGATAGTGTCAAAGTGGGATTTATTATGTCCGGCGACAGAAATGAGACCGGTTGGAACGGGATGCATTACAGTGGTGTAAAGCAGGCTGCTGCGGAGCTTGGGGTGGAGCTTGTAGTAGAGGAAAAGGTAGAAGAATTTTCGGGAGAATGCGGTAGGGCAATCGACAGATTGGCAGAAGATGGGGTGGATGTGATACTCCTTTCCAGCTACGGATATTCGGAAGAGGTGCGACAGCTTGTAAAGGAAATGCCGGAAATTGCATTTTATGTAAACTCCTCAGAATATCATGATGTCAATATGTCATCTTATTTTGCCAGAATGTATCAGGCAAGGTATCTGTCCGGAATTGTAGCAGGGATGAAAACCGAAAGCGGAAAAATCGGGTATGTGGCAGCGATGGCAAATAATGAGGTGAATCGGGGTATCAATGCCTTTACGCTTGGTGTCAGACGAGTTAATCCGAATGCAGAGGTTATGGTGATGTGGACGGAAAACTGGGACGATGCGGGAAAAGAGACAGAGGCAGCGAAGTATCTGATAGAGCAGGAGGCAGATGTGCTGACTTATCATCAAAATCAGCCGAATGTAATTAAGGCGGCTGAGGAAGCGGGCATTTACTCCATTGGTTATCATGAAGCTTTGGAGGGGTACTCAGAAAAATATCTTACCTCAGTTGTATGCGATTGGGAGCTTGTCTACGAGGAAATATTGAGAGAGTTTCTGATTGGACAGGGCAATACAAGAGAGAATTATTGGATTGGATTAGAAGTAGGAGTGGTAACACTTTCTGCATATTCTGACGAGGTGACATTGGAAATACAGGAGGAAGTCGATAAAGCAAAAACGGAAATTATGTCAGGGAAGGATGTTTTTTCAGGCATAATTTATGATACGGCAGGACAGCTACGATGTGAAGAAAAGGAAATGATAAGCGATGAGGTGCTTTTGGAGCGGTTTGACTGGTATGTAGAGGGTGTAAGGATTTATGAAAGATAAGTTTTCGGAAGGAAGAAGCAGAGTTTTTCTGATGCTGCTTGTGTTTACGGTGGTGCTGATTATTGTAGGTGCGCTGATGCAGGGCAAGATGCAGAGGCTGTTGCATGAGCATGTAGAGATGCAGACGACCGAACAGGCAAAAATTCTTGCGGAAATGCTGGAGCAGCAAATTATAATAGAATTTAAGGATTTGGAAAGCACTGCAGAAAAGCTGCAGGAGAAAGCGGATCAAATTACGGAGATTGCAAAAGAGGCAGACGATGAAGATGAAGAAGCTTCCTGGGGTGTTTTGGAGCTTGGAGGAAATGCAATCTATGGAAACAGTCTGAAGGTATCAGAATATTCGGGAGTGAAAGATTCTTTTCGAGGAACAAAGGCGATTTCTTATAAAAAAGGAAACGGACTTTTATTTACCGTGCCGGTATATCGGGGCACGAATGTAAAATATGTACTGTATAAATTATTTCCTGAATCCATATTAACGGAAAAGTTCGGCTTAAGCTGCTATGAGGGAAAGAGCAGAATTCTTGTTGCAACGAGAGATGAGCAGATTGTAATTCCCTATCGGGACTGGCAGGACAGTGATGCGGCATTTTTTCAAGATGCAACGGTGCTGACGTTATTTACGACTATTGATGAAAAAATGAATATCTCATCCGCTGCTTCGTCTTATTATGACGCAGAGTACGGAAGGCAGTATATTTTTGTGGCCGAGGTTGGGGACACCGACTTATTGATTGTCGGAACGGTTGCGGATGAGGTCGCTTCGGAGGGCCTGTCGTATGTAGTAACATTGGTGCTGTGGGTGTTTGGTCTGTTGCTGATTTTGTTGGCAATCGGTATTGCATTTTTATTTAGTGCAGAGGAAAAAGCGAGAGAAAGTGAGGAGCTTCGTCAGGCAAAGCTGGCGGCAGATTTGGCAAATCAGGCAAAGAGTGATTTTCTTGCCAATATGTCCCATGAAATTCGTACACCGATTAATGCGGTTATGGGTATGAATGAGATGATTCTCAGAGAATGCAAGGATGAAGACATAAAGGAATATGCTTCCCATGTGCAAAGTGCCAGCGGAACCCTGCTTTCGTTGATTAATGACATATTGGATTTTTCGAAAATTGAAGCCGGAAAAATGGAAATCATAAATGAAAAATATCTGTTGAGTACGGTATTGAATGATGTAGTAAATATGATACGGTTCAAGGCGCAGCAGAAGAGACTTGCTTTTTATACGGAAATAGAAGAGACAATACCGGATATGCTGTATGGTGATGAGGTGCGGATGCGCCAGATAATTGTCAATCTTTTAAGTAATGCCGTGAAATATACACAGGAAGGCAGCGTCCGGCTGAAAATTACAAAAGAAAGTACAGAAACAGAAAAGCTGGTGCTGAAAATTATAGTGAAAGATACCGGTATCGGAATTAAAAAAGAGGATATGAGTAAATTGTTCAGCGGCTTTGAGCGTTTGGATAAAAAGAAAAACCGTAATATAGAAGGAACGGGACTGGGACTTGCCATTACCTGTAGAATGGTTGAGCTGATGAAGGGACACATGGAGGTGGAAAGCGTGTATGGAGAAGGCTCGGTCTTTACGGTTTATCTTCCGCAGGAGGCTGCGGGCGAGGAATGTGTCGGTAATTTTGAAGAAAAATTTCACTCGCAGGTACAGGCGATGGGAGCATATCATGAAAGCTTCCGCGCTCCGCAAGCAGAGCTATTGGTAGTAGATGACAATGAGATGAATCTATTTGTTGTGGAAAAACTGTTAAAGAAAACACAGATACAGGTAGTATGCTGTCCGGGGGGAAGAGAGTGTCTTGAGCTTATAAAACAGCGCCATTTTGATGTCATTTTATTAGATCACATGATGCCGGAGATGGATGGTATTGAAACAATGCGGGAAATGCATAAGCTTCCGCATAATGAGAGTAAGGATGCTCCGGTAATTGCGCTTACGGCAAATGCGATTTTAGGTGCCCGTGAAATGTATTTGGCAGAGGGCTTTCGGGATTATTTGAGTAAACCGATTAGTGGAGAAATGCTGGAAAAGATGCTGCTGAAATATTTGCCGGAAGAAAAAATACAAAAGGAATCCGAAATGATGACCGGGGCTAAGCAGATGGAGGCAGCTGTGGCATCGGAACAGAAGGAGGATGCAGAGCATATTGAGAAATGGCTGGACATTGCTACCGGCATGATTTATTGCGGCGGGATGGAAGAAATGTATCGGGAGTTTCTTAAGATGTTTTGTGAGAAGCAGTCTGAAAAAAGTAATGAGCTGGAGAAGAATTATGTACAAGAGGATTGGGAAAATTATCGGATTCATGTACATGCTTTGAAATCGACCTCTCTGAGTATAGGAGGAAAGGTGCTGTCAGAACAGGCTGAGGCATTGGAAAAGGCGGCAAAGGAAGAGCGGATTGATTATATTCGCAAGCATCATAGAACGATGATAGAATGCTATGTGGCAACGGTGGCAGAGGGCGAGAAGCTGCTGAGCCGGGAGATGATAGAGGCGGAGTAACGGATGCGAAAAAGACAGTGGATGAAAATTTCGGAGAAAAGCCTTGACAGTAAGAGAAAAGCCATGTTATGATACACAAGGTCTGTTAGACCATGCCGAAGACAGCAGGTGCCGGTAGAGACCGGCATAAGGAAAGTCGCCTGCCGAGGAAAGAGTTTCAGAGTTGAGTTTTGAGCCTTTCTGTCTTTGACGGAGAGGCTTTTTCATATGAATGGCAAACTCCTTTCGGCACGAAATCTATAAGGAGGTAAGAAAATGGCAAAAATCGAATTAAAGCAGCCTATCGTGGAAGAAATTTCCGCAAGTATTAAGGACGCACAGACAGTTGTTCTTGTTGATTATCGTGGACTTACGGTTGAACAGGATACACAGCTTCGTAAACAGCTTCGTGAAGCTGGCGTTACTTACAAGGTGTACAAAAACACCATGATGAATTTTGCATTCAAAGGAACAGATTTTGAAGCACTTGCTCCATATCTGGAAGGACCGAGTGCTATGGCATTCTCCACAACAGATGCAACTGCTCCGGCAAGAATCATCAGCAAATTCGCAAAAACAGCTCCTGCACTTGAAATTAAAGCAGGTGTTGTAGAAGGCATTGCATACGATGCAAAGGGAATGACAGAAATTGCAAACATTCCGTCCAGAGAAGAATTACTTTCCAAGTTACTGGGAAGCATCCAGTCTCCTATTACAAACTTTGCTCGTGTTATGAACCAGCTTGCTGAAAAAGGTGGTGCAGGCGAAGCAGTAGCAGCACCGGCTGAAGAAGCACCTGCAGCAGAGGAAGCTCCTGCAGAAGCAGCAGAAACTCCTGCTGAATAATTTAAGAAACAAATAAAAGAACGATATTCAAATTTAAAACGGAGGTAAATAAAATGGCAAAATTATCCACACAGGAAATTATTGATGCAATCAAAGAGTTAACAGTATTAGAATTAAATGATTTAGTAAAAGCTTGCGAAGAAGAGTTCGGTGTATCCGCAGCAGCAGGCGTTGTAGTTGCAGCAGCAGGTCCTGCTGAAGCAGCAGAAGAGAAGACAGAGTTCGATGTAGAGTTGACAGAAGTTGGTCCTAACAAAGTTAAAGTTATCAAAGTTGTTCGTGAAGCAACAGGTCTTGGACTGAAAGAAGCAAAAGACTTAGTTGATTCTGCTCCGAAGGTATTGAAAGAAGCAGCATCTAAAGAAGAAGCTGATGACATCAAGGCTAAATTAGAAGCTGAAGGTGCAAAAGTTACTCTGAAATAAGTTTTTATTTCTGAAAAAAACTGACATAAGACGGAAAAGCATTGTATTTTTTGAGAACAATTGCTTTTCCGTTTTTTTTATGGTACATTGGTATCATAGACGGTGGAGGATGATGCACATATGAAAATGCGAGAGGTTATAAAAGAATATATTCTTTTGGTGGGGGTAACACAGGGCTATCTGATGATGTCTGTGAAAGAAAAGCTGATAGATGCCGGATTTGACGTGGAAATGGCGGCAGAAATCGAAGAAATTGATAAGCTGGGCAATCATGTGATTGCTGTTCTGATTTATGTGGATGAAGCGATTGCGCAGAATCAGCAGTTGCTCATTTATCTGAAGGACAAGGTAGCTGAGGAGGATGTTCCTACATTTGTATTCGGTAATTCTGAGGATTTGGTGGATGTAAAAAAATTAATTTTACCACATTTGATACAGGGAGAGTATACACGTCCGATTAATATTAAAAATATGGTAGATGAGGTTAAGGTTTATCTGGAAACTCATGATGCCAAAAAGAAAAAGAAAATTCTGGTAGTAGATGATTCCGGCGTAATGCTGCATAGTATTAAAGGATGGCTTGGTACGGACTATCATGTTACGTTGGCTAATTCGGGGTTGTCTGCGATTAAATATATGATATTGAACCGTCCGGATTTGATTTTGCTTGATTATGAGATGCCGGTTTGTGACGGAAGGCAAACATTGGAAATGATTCGTTCTGAAACGGAAGTGGCAGACATACCTGTCATTTTCCTGACCGGAAAAGGAGATAAGGAAAGCATCATGAAGGTTATGGCTTTGAAGCCGGAGGGATATCTGCTCAAGAGTATGAAGCCGGCAGATATCAAAAAGTATATTGATGATTTTTTTGAAAAGCGTAAAGCGAATGTCAAATTCCACTAGAGGGGAAGCCAAAGGCGGAAAAGAGACACACGAGAGTAACAATAGAAACAAAGGTGGAAGAAAATACGATGAAAGAAAAGCTGAAACCATTTTTTGATGCAAATCTTCCCATACAACAGCTTATTTTTAACTGGATAGCGATGGCAGGAATCGCCGCCGGCGGTATTTCAGGGATGTTTATGGCAGTAGTGCGTAACGCAATGGTAGCGTCGGGGATTGCATTATCGATTGCCGCGATTCTCGTACTATGTATTTATGTGGCAAATTATCATGAAATGCTGCGTCAGGCAACCTATGGGGTATGCTTTTTGATTGTTGTTATTGCGTTGCCTGAGTTGTATTTGCTGATAGGCGGTGTCCGAAGCGGTATGCCCATTTGGTTTGGTATGGGTATTGTCGTAACATTTCTTATGCTCAGCGGAAAGGCTTTGTATGTGTTCCTTGCGATAGAGATGGTTGCATACAGTACGATTATGTGGTGCTCGTGGAGTGGTTTGGTTGGCAGTGAAGGCGGTGCGAGCGATGCAATTTCGCATTTGGGCATCTGGCAGACGATTTTTGTTTCCGGTATTTGTATCGGAATGGTTGTAAAGATGCAGGTTTCCGCTTATGAGCGTGAGCTGGAAAAAAATGAAGAGCAGCGTATCCGAATGGAAGTGTTGAAGGTCGAGGCAGAAAAGGCAAGTATTGCCAAGAGCGATTTCCTTGCGAATATGTCACATGAAATCCGAACACCGTTAAATGCCATTATCGGCCTTTCCAGAATTGCTTTGCGTGAGGACATGCCGGATACAATTCGGGTAAATATAGAGGATATTCTTAATTCCAGTGATAATCTGCTTGCAATTATTAATGATATTCTTGATTTTTCTAAGATTGAATCCGGAAAGCTGGAGATTGTACATGCGAAATACCAGCTTTCTTCTGTAATATATGATGTGGCGACGGTTATTCGTTTCCGAATCAATGAAAAGCCGATTGAATTTAAGGTTGAAATTGATGATACGATTCCGAATACTTTGTATGGTGATGAGGTGCGTATCAAACAGATTTTGATTAATATACTCGGTAATGCGGCAAAATTTACACGCAAGGGTGAGATAGTGTTAAAGATGAGTTGGAAACGACTTGGGGGTATTGCCATCTTACATATTGCGATATCGGATACCGGACAGGGAATTCGAAAGGAAAATCTGGATCAGATTTTCAAACGCTTTAAGCGTGTAGAGATGCAGGATAATCGTCAGATAGAGGGTACAGGACTCGGACTCAGTATTACAAAGGGATTGCTTGATCGCATGGGCGGCACGATTTCCGTTGAAAGTACCTATGGAAAGGGAAGTACCTTTAGCATTACCATTCCGCAGAAAATCATTGATGAAAGACCTCTGTACGGAGAAGCAAAGGCACTGCAGAACAGCGAAGTCGGAAAGAAAAAATATTTCGAATCCGGTGTGGTATTTCCGGGAGCAAAGGTATTGGCGGTTGATGACAGTGTCATGAACTTAAAGGTAGTAAAAGGTCTTTTGGCACCTTATAAGATGGAAGTGGAATGCGTCGGCGGGGCACGGGAGTGTCTGGAAAAGGTTGCAAAGACAAAATACGACTTGATTTTGCTTGACCATATGATGCCGGAAATGGACGGTGTGGAAACTTTGTGGCGTATGCGTGAGGATCCTGATTTTGATACACCGGTTATTGCTCTGACGGCAAATGCAGTCAATGGAGCTAAGAAGTCTTATCTGGATTGGGGCTTTATGGATTACTTGTCCAAGCCGATGCATCTGGAGGAGCTGGAAGTTTGTTTGAAAAAATATCTTTCCGATTTTCTGCAAAAGCAGTCGCCGGAGGAAATGGCAAAGGGCGAGAACAAAGCGTCTGAATGGAAGAACGATAATGCGACAGCGACTGTGTCGGCACCTGAGCTGATTACAGATGTAGAGCTTGAACCGGAAGAGGTATTGGAGCCGGACGACAGCGTATTTAGTATCGAACAGGGGATGGAATATGCGGTAGGCAATAAGTCGTTCTATATGGAGACTCTCCAGATTTATCTGGATGAAACAGGCGAGAGTGAAATGATGCTTAGGGAATATCTTGAGTCGGAAAATATGAGCGATTACAAGGTGCTTGTTCATGCACTTAAGAGTAACTCCAGATTAGTGGGAGCGGTTGCGACAAGCGAGCTGGCATTGCAGCTTGAGGAGGCGAGTCGCGACGGTGAGATTGAATTTGTGCAGGAGCATCATGAGGAGCTGATGAGGCGTCTCGCTCTGGCAAAGAAATATATCAACCAGTATTTGCGGGAAAATGCATAATTTAAAGAGAGCGGTTATTGAGAAAAATAGTACAAGTATTCAAAAGACGTATCGGCAAGCAGTGCCGATGCGTTTTTTTGTGAAAAAACTTGGCAAAAATTTCTTGACGTGCAGATTTGCTTGTAGTAGAATGGATAGTGCACTATTGTGGTGTGGTATGCTTATTTGCATTGTAAAATACCGAAAAATAAGCAAAGATCATAGAAGAACGGGGTGAAATGTCAATGGAAAAGAACAGAATACGTCCAACTGCCGCCGGCAAGAACGTGCGTATGAGTTATTCACGACAAAAAGAGGTTTTAGAGATGCCAAACCTGATAGAAGTCCAGAAAGATTCCTATCAGTGGTTCTTGAAAGAGGGATTAAAAGAAGTTTTTGATGATATCTCTCCGATAGCTGATTACAGCGGTCATTTAAGCCTTGAGTTCGTGGATTTTGAGCTGTGCAAGGATGAAATGCCTGTAAACAAAAACACCATCGAGAAATGTAAAGAGCGTGATGCTACTTACGCTGCTCCTTTAAAAGTAAAGGTTCGTCTTTATAATAAAGAAAAAGAAGAAATCAGTGAACATGAAATTTTCATGGGTGATCTTCCTCTTATGACAGAGACCGGTACTTTTGTTATCAACGGTGCAGAACGTGTTATCGTAAGTCAGCTTGTGCGTTCTCCGGGCATTTATTATGCAATTGACCATGATAAAATCGGTAAGAGACTGTTTTCTTGTACCGTAATTCCGAATCGTGGTGCATGGCTTGAGTATGAGACAGATTCCAATGATATTTTCTATGTTCGTGTAGATAGAACGAGAAAGGTTCCGATTACCGTATTGATTCGTGCACTTGGTGTAGGTACCAACGATGAAATCAGGGAGTTGTTTGGTGATGAACCGAAAATTGAAGCGAGCTTCGCAAAAGACGTTGCTGAGAATTATCAGGAAGGTCTCTTAGAGTTGTACAAAAAGATTCGTCCAGGAGAGCCACTCGCAGTAGATAGCGCAGAAAGCTTATTGACTGCTATGTTCTTTGATGCAAGACGTTATGACCTTGCAAAAGTAGGACGTTACAAATTTAATAAAAAATTAGCATTAAAGAACCGTATCAACGGACAGGTTATCGCAGAAGATGTACTTGATCCATCTACAGGTGAAGTAATTGCTGCTGCTGGAACAACTGTTACAAGAGAGTTAGCAGACCAGATTCAG